>JACOVM010000087.1 GCA_016177345.1 Candidatus Woesearchaeota archaeon
AAAAAGCCCTGACTTTAGTTTGGATTATATAGTTTACCCTCTCTTTGGTGGCATGCCTATGAAACTCACTCGCTTTGATGGAATAGCTCATGATTTGGTTGGATATCTTGATTTTCAGATCTGGCATGGGTATTTTAAGGATACTCCAAAAGAAATGATGTTTGATGCCCTTCGGAACAGAACAGGGCTTGGGAAAACATGCTCTGCATTTGTTCAAGAGCGAGTTCCAGCATCGTTTGACTTTAACCGGGTAAAGAAAATACAGGTTCGTATCAAAAGAACAATGACACTATGCCGTATTTCTGTCCAGATTACTGTTGACAAAGAGATCTTTTCTTACCCTAAAATACCAACAAAGCATGAAATCCATTAGAATACGTTATCTTATATGATAACCCGTTACTATTAATCCCTTTATATAACCTCATAACCCCCACTTTTTTACTGCTTTTTCGTTCCAGTCCCTCTCATTCGTTCAGTGATTCTTGATAGCTCCTGGACGTTATCCACAAAGCCTGGAAGGATTTTTTGGAACACCTTTTCTAGTGCCTTCAACTCTGTTCCAATATCTTTCATGGTAGTATCATACTCCCCAAGCCTGCCAAGAACACCCTCATGCAGCTTGTCAAAGTTGTGGCGAAGGTCCTCGATAGACTGCTCCATCTTTGTAAGGCGCGATTCAGCAGTGTCCTTCCATTCTAGAATCTTGCTGACATTTTCGATGAGGCTGGACCATTTCTCCTCGATAATGGCTTCCGCAACCTCGTGGATGCGCTCTTCTTCTTCAACACCAACCTCAGTATCATGACCGCTTCCAAAAGCTGGTGGGGAAGCCTGTCCAGGACGCTGCTGGCGTTGTGGCTGTGCCTGCTGCATTGGGACAGCAGACAATGGAGGGGGGCTATCCATTCCCATCTGATACTGGGTAGTTGTGATGCCTTCCTTGATGTCTGCCTGGTTAATCGCGTTATTAATCAGATTTAAAGGGTAGCCATATCGTTGAAGATTTTGAATGATCTGGTCATTTGTCAATCCCTGATTTCGCATTTGAAGAACTTGCTCAAGTGGAATGTCCGATGCCATAGAAGAAGAATCACCATTGAGTGTTTTTAAATATTGTGATTCTCCGTTGCCACTTCTTCTTGACTTTCCTCTTGGCTTTTTTGCTGAGTCTCTCTTCTGCCATTAGGGGGGCCCATGTATTCTTGAACAATTTTCTTGACCTCCTCGTATGTTACAAATTTCACCGGGTCCCAGAAATCAAGGTATCGTTGAAGGGTGGTAAGGTCTTCTGCAGTAGCGCAATTCTTGACTTCACGAATCATAAGGCGCATCTTGTCTTTGATGTCGGTAACTGCTTTTTGGAGGTCAAGAATATCCCCATTAATGAGTTGGAGGTTTCTCGCAATATCCTGATAATGCTTTAGCATCGTGCTATCTGTTACCGTTGTCTTTTTACGAAGATTAATGTAACGCTCCTCAAGAATGCGAAGACGCCTGCTGCTGTTGATGACCTGATTCGATAGGTCTGTTAGTGAAGCAGCGTCTCCCTTGTCGTGGCGCTTTGGTGCAGCATCCTGCTGCACCCCAAGAAATGCCTGCTGCTGTGACTGATCATCCATCGTACACCTGAAGACAAGGAACGACAATATTTATATAGTCTTCTGCCGCTAGAAAAAGAGGAGAGCCTATATAAAGTTATTCCAGATAAACAAAATATTAAACAGAATCTTCTTCCCTTGCATTCCAATAAGTTATGAGGGAGAAGTAACAAAAAAGAAAAAGACAATAAAGAGGCGACAATGCCAGGAGATGGGGTCTGGACATATGAAGTTATCCGTGAGGGCGACGAAACCATTCTTCGGATTGACTGTGACAAGCTTAATAGGGCTCCTTCAGTAGAAGACGATCCAGTGTACATGGCAAAGGTGGTTGACCTGCTCGTTGAGGCTGGCACAGCAACCAAAATTCTTCTTCATCAAAAAAGAGATTATGAATATGATTATGACCAAACAACGCTTCTTCTTGAGCTTGCCCAGTTGTATGTGCGCCTTGTTCGCCAGAAAGACTTGTTTAGCAGAGAAGCACTCAGCATGGGAGGAAAATGCCTGAAGCATGCAGACCGGCATTATACCACTGTTCAGTATCTGTTCTATCGCCAGCTAAAAGAAGACCCGATTGGTGCGTATGTTCACGTCAAGCGCCTTATTCGTGATGAGCGCATTCGTGCAGACCAAACGGTTGACCAGACTGAGCTTCAATGCATTCAAAACTACATTGGTGTGCTGAGTTATGTTCTAAAAAATATGGATCAGCTGCAAGTGATTATACGGGCAAAGCCTTACCTAGAAGGGCTGAAGATAGGAAGCAGGGATGCGTATCGCGCTATTTTTCACCCGATCATTAAGCCAGATTTTATGTACACGAAACTCATGGCTCAATTTCCAGATGACGGAGAAGAAATTGATAGTTACCTCATTGGGGATGATAGTGAAGTGACTATTTTTCAGTTTCAGGATACTGTAAAAAACCTGTATCATCTCATGCCGCCGGAATTTAAGCTTACGGAAGAAGAGTATGACCTTCTGGACATGGCGAGAAATGTGATGGCAGAGCACAAGCCCAGCAAAGAAGAGTTTATTAATCCAAAACGAATGAGAGAGGTATTTTTTCATGTCGGAAGAGACCTATTAGAAGAGCTTATTCGGTATCAGCAGCTAAATGTGCCAAGTGAGACCGTAGATCTGCTGGCAAAAATTCTGGTGCGCTATACCGTTGGGTTTGGGCTTATCGAAGTGCTGCTTCAAGATGAAAAAATTCAGGATATATCTGTCAATAGCCCGGCAGGAAGGCTTCCCCTCTTTATTGTCCATAGTGACTATGCAGACTGCGATACCAATATTATTCCAACACGGACTGAGGCAGAAAGCTGGGCGTCAAAGCTTCGCATGATTTCAGGACGGCCCTTGGATGAAGCAAATCCAATCCTCGATACCGAGCTTCGGCTGGATTATGCTACCGCGCGTATCTCTGTTATTAGCGAGCCCTTTGATCCGACAGGTCTGGCATTTTCGTTTCGCCGACATCGAAACAAGCCCTGGACGCTGCCTTTGTTCATTAAGTACAAAATGATTAACCCTATGGCAGCCGGCCTCCTGAGTTTTTGCGTTGATGGAACAAGAAGCATGCTCATTGCTGGAACAAGAAGCTCAGGAAAATCATCATTTCTAACCTCTATCATGGTCGAGATTATGAGGAGGTATCGCATTTTGACCTTAGAAGATACGCTGGAACTTCCAAGTGATGCCATGAGGGCGCTGGGCTTTAACATCCAATCTATGAAAGTAGCTTCAGCGCTTGTTCGGGGCTCATCAGAAATGAACGCTTCTGATGGCATTCGCTCAACCCTTCGCCTTGGCGATTCTTCCCTTATTATTGGCGAAGTACGAAGCGCTGAGGCGATTGCGTTGTACGAAGCAATGAGGGTAGGGGCAGCAGCAAACGTCGTTGCCGGCACAATCCATGGCGATTCTCCTTATGGCGTGTTCGATCGTGTTGTCAATGATATTGGCGTGCCAAAAACCTCATTCAAGGCAACGGACTTGATCATTGTGGCAAACCCCATCAAAAGCGCAGGTGGAATTCAACGAAAGCGGCGAATAACAGAAATTACTGAGGTTCGAAAACATTGGGAATCAGACCCGATGCTGGAAGGGGGATTTGTGGACTTAATGAAGTATGATTCCAAGAGAGACGAGCTCGTTATTACTGATGACCTTCTCAATGGGGATAGCGATGTCTTGAAGGCGATTGCCTCGAATGTTCCTGATTTTGCTGGAAACTGGGAGGCATTATGGCAGAATATTGAGCTTCGCGCAAAAATCAAAGAGCTTCAAGTTAGCTACGCTGACAAGACTGGAAACATGGACCTTCTTGAAGCGCCATTTAGTATCCAGTGCAATGACATGTTCCATCTGCTCTCAGAAAAAGTGAAGAAGGAGATGGGAACCATGGATCCCAAACAGATTATCTTCGAATGGGAAGCCTGGATTAAGCGAGAATTAAAAATGAGGGCGCTCAAGGAGGGGGGGAGAATACCGATCGAGCAGGAAGAGCTGGTGAAGAAGACGGTGATGTGAATATAGAGAGCTTTGAAAAACCCCTTTTTCAATAGCGTATCTTGGTTTTTCAAAGCGGCTCTATTGAGAGTTTTGACAATTTTGATTGGATATTCAAAACTCTCAATAATGCTAATACGCTTTTGGCGGATTTTTATGATTTATTCTAATGGCCCCAAACAATTTCCGGTTTTCTAATATGGAGAAAAGAGGGATGGTGCTCCATGACACGAAGAAGAGCACGCTTGTCAAAAGCAATATAGGGGGTTATGTGGTTTTTTTGGTGGTTAACTAGCATCCTAACATGGGTAACAGCCCCATCATCAAAAACTCCAGGAAGGCTGCTGTCAATTAGCGCTGCAACTTCTCGGCCATATAGAAGCGCTGCACGCCGTGATCGATGAGCATGAAGGACAAAGCGCATGAAAAAGCTCGCGTTCGTTGTTGGCATGAATTTTATATGAAGCTTTTCTGCAAACCCAATGCGAAGAAATTGCTGGAGAGCCCTTCCTGCAATTGATTCAAACCCAGGGTGTTGTGAAACCAAAGAGGTAATATACGTTGGGAGGTACGTTGGAACATCAGAAGAAGGGCAGCCCATTGCTGATAGTAGCCGGGTATACAATGATGAGTGCTTTAACCCAACAAGCTCATGGCCA
This sequence comes from Candidatus Woesearchaeota archaeon, assembly GCA_016177345.1. Classification (GTDB taxonomy): domain Archaea; phylum Nanobdellota; class Nanobdellia; order Woesearchaeales; family UBA12501; genus JACPCA01. The sequence goes on from JACOVM010000087.1 coordinate 4,778, forward strand.
AGATCAACCTGGGCATTGTAGCAAACAACATCTGAACCGAGATGAATTGCCCTGGCAAAGTACTCTTTCTGCTGGAGAAGCTGGTCACAAGAACCAGATATCTTCAGAGAATAGCGCCCGTCAAAAACAGATAAGCTTCCAGTCCAAAACACCATGGCTGCGAGGCGATTAACTGCAGGGAATAAGGGGTTTGCAGAGTCAAAATCAGTGGTGGTGTCAGGGAAAATACCCAGCTCAACTGCCTCTTCAAGGTGAGAGACTGCAGCAGGCTTTGTCCTGCCGGAAATCCAGTCACGAATCGTGTATCGTGACCTGCCAAGCTGCGCTGCGAGGCGCTGGCTTTCCGAGTAGAATGGGCTTGAGGGGTGATATGAAGAACAAGCAACATAATACTCTCGGACGTTTTCTTGTCCATCCTTGAACGTTGCTACAAAATCATCAACGCTTGCGATACCTACAGGATTGGGCATGTCCTGGGAAGAATAAGGCTGTATTTAAGCCTTCGGGCTGATAACACAGGCTGGTAAAACAGTGATGTTAAAGGAATAGTAAAACAGTGCAAAACAGTAATATTTATAGCCAACCAAAACCAGATAAACCCCATGCTTCATCAACATAATATTCAACAACAAGATACCGTAACTACACTGGCAAGGTTATTTCCAGAACAGCAGCGAAAGCCAAGCTGGTTCAAAATACAGCCACCGAGAAGGGATGGCTTTGAAAACATACGCCATGTTCTTCGATCACGGAACCTTCATACTGTTTGTGAAGAGGCCCATTGCCCGAACATGGCAGAGTGCTGGGCCGGGTGTGGAATAAGAGATGGGATAAGAGTTGGAACAGCAACCTTCATGGTGTTAGGAGACACCTGTACGAGAGCCTGTAAGTTTTGCGCAGTCAAGACTGGTAATCCACGAAAACAGGTTGATTCAACCGAGCCAGAAAATCTTGCCAGTGCGATTGCAGAAATGAAGTTAGGATATGCCGTCATCACTTCTGTTGATCGAGATGATCTCCCTGATGAGGGAGCTTCCCATATCGCTGCATGCATTAAAAGCGTTAGGGAAAAGCACCCTGCAACAAGAGTGGAGGTGCTTATTCCTGACTTTAAGGGAAGGGATGAGCTTATCCAATTGGTTATTAATGCAAAGCCTGACGTGATCGCCCATAATATTGAAACAGTAAAGCGCCTTCAACGAAAAATACGTGATCCCCGGGCAGGGTATGAGCAAAGCATTCATGTTCTTAATGTTGTTAAACACCAGGATCCTGCTATAATAACCAAGTCATCCATCATGCTTGGGCTTGGAGAAGCAAGAGAAGAGGTCATCGAGGCGATGAAAGATCTTCGCAGTATTGGCGTTTCAATCCTGACATTAGGGCAGTATCTACGGCCAAGCCAAAAGCACACTCCTGTTATTGAATATGTCAATCCAATGGTATTTGAGGAGTATAAGAAAAGAGGGGAAGAGCTGGGGTTCGCATTTGTTGCAGCAGGCCCCCTAGTAAGAAGCAGCTATCGTGCTGGAGAACTTTTTGTGGAGCATATTCTTGAAAGAAGGCAGAAAGGGAATAATTAAAAAATAAAGAGTAAAGAAAAAAGTAAAAAAATTAGCAAGCATTATAGCAGGTATTATACTCTGCACGGCAGGATTCCAGTCTTCGCTGTGTTCGACAACTATCAAACTTCCATGCACACTCTTTAGCACACTGTTCCCCTGCAGTAAGGCTTGAATCACCACGGTCATCTGTTCGTGGAGCTGGCAAGAAATACCCACTTCTTGGCACTCGTGATGCGGCAAAATTGCCAGTCACAATATCATCCGCGAGTGTGCTCTTCGTGTTTGAAACTTGTTTAGAACAGCCAACAAAAGCAACAAGCCCCATTAACACAATAACAATCGTTGATATCGCTATAATATTTCTCATGGCTATCCTCCGTTTTCTCGATGTTTTTCTTCGCCTTATTTTTAAATTTTTTTTAAACTTCTTTAACAATAAAGCTTTTTAACAAGATTGATACTGCCCCACTTTCTTGAACCAGCACTGATTCTTCACTGTTGTAGTACATTCCTCTAAGCAGTGGGCCTCAGCAAGTGTTTTCCAGCTCTCTCGATTCTTGCATTCATCAGGAGAAACCTTCTTCTCGTACGATAGAACAGGCCCATTAATGCCCGCTTGGTAGGCGCAGACAACAGTAGCAGTATGGTATAACGTTCCTGGGTACTTGACAGCACGTTTCTGGTTGTTTTCCCAGTTATAAATCGTGTTTCCAACAAAAAGGTCATTGACAACCACTCGCCAAGACGTATCTAATGGCTTAGTCACGGGCTTGACAACAGCACTGCCGGTAATGGGGGAAGTAGTATTGGACCAATTGGCAATTCCAACAAGCCCTGCAAGAAGCACGACAACCACGCTGAGAACAACAATGCTTTGCAGATGTTCCATAGAAGGGTTATAGAAGAGATACTTTATAAATTTTATTATGGCATGAAGCCCAATAAATCAAAATCTTTTTAAAGAAAATAAAGAAAAAAGGGGGTATTGGTGAAAAGGGGGATAGTGTGCCAACAAAAGAGGTAGGAAGGTATTCTGTAACGTATTTGCAGATTCTTGATGAATCAGGAATAGTTGACAAGGAGCTTGAGCCTGTGCTTACCAAAGACCAGCTTCTTTTTCTCTACAAAACAATGGTTCAGGCAAGAAAGCTTGATGCGAAGATGATTAGTATGCAGCGCCAAGGCAGGCTTGGCACGTTTGCGCCAGTGAAAGGGCAAGAAGCAAGCCAGGTTGCAAGTGCAATGGCATTGGATCAGGATGATTGGATGTTTCCTGCCTTTCGTGAAGCAGCAGCATATCTTGCCCGAGGTACTGACATGAAGGGTATTCTTCTCTATAACAGGGGCAGTGAAGAGGGAAATCGAACCCCCCAAGGCCAAAATAACTTTATGGTAGCCATCCCTGTGGCAAGCCAAATCCCTCATGCCGTCGGCTGCGCCATGGCCATGACGATTAAAAAAGAACAAGCAGCCTGCCTGGTCTACTTTGGGGATGGGGCGACCTCAGAGGGAGACTTTCATGAATCGCTTAACTTTGCTGGGGTGTACAAGGCCCCGGTTGTGTTTCTTTGCCAAAATAACCAGTGGGCAATCTCTGTTCCACGACAGCGGCAGACAGCATCAGCAACGCTCGCGCAAAAAGCTATCGCGTATGGCTTTGCTGGAATTCAAGTGGACGGGAACGATGCACTTGCCGTGTACGCTGCCACCAAGAATGCATTAGACAAGGCAAAGCAGGGCGGTGGGCCTACTCTGATCGAATGCATCACGTATCGAATGGAAATGCACACGACAGCAGATGATCCTTCAAAATATCGCAGTGATGAAGAAGTAAAAGCATGGGAGGCAAAAGACCCAATAAAGCGATTTAAGGTGTATCTTCAGCAAAAAAATTTGTGGGATGAGCGCCAAGAGGCGAAGCTTCAACAGGACGTTGATGCAGAAATCGAAAAAGCAGTACAGGATGCTGAAGCAGTGCCAAAACGACGCGTCGATGAAATGTTTAATTACACCTTTGCAGAATTATCACCAAGGCTTCAAGAAGAACGAGATACAGCAAGGCGATATCAGATACTCTAAAAGTACGCTGAAATATTTGTGTGATAATATATTCGCGTGATAATAAATTCGTGTGGTAATAAGATCTAAGAGGCATACAACACTATGGCGAAGCTTACCATGGTTCAAGCCCTGAACCAAGCACTCCTTCAAGAGATGAAACGAGACAACACTGTTGTTGTTCTTGGAGAGGATGTTGGAAAAGACGGTGGGGTATTTCGTGTTACTGAAGGCCTTCTTAACACGTTTGGAGAACAACGAGTGATGGACACGCCGCTTGCCGAATCCGCTATTGTTGGAACAGCAATTGGCATGGCAATCAATGGCATAAAGCCGGTTGCGGAAATCCAGTTTTCTGGATTTGCGTATTACGCGTACCCTCAGCTTGAAGCTCATGCATCAAGAATCCGCAACAGGTCGCGAGGGCGGTTTACCTGCCCCCTGGTTGTTCGAGCTCCTTATGGGGGAGGCATTCGCGCATTAGAGCACCACTCTGAAAGCAAAGAAGCAATTTATGCACATACCCCTGGATTGAAGGTGGTAATTCCTTCAACACCTTATGATGCAAAGGGACTTCTTATCTCTGCTATTCGAGACCCAGACCCGGTTATCTTTCTGGAGCCAAAGCGGGTGTATCGGGCGATTAAAGAAGAGGTTCCTGACGAGCTGTACACCATTCCTATTGGAAAGGCAAACATTATAAAAGAAGGAGCAGACTGTACTGTCGTCAGCTGGGGAGCTGCAATGAAGACAACAAAGGAGGCAGTAGAAGAGATTGAACAAGAAGGAAAGAGTATTGAGCTGATCGATCTCCGAACCATTTCTCCATTTGATGAAGAAGCGATTATTGAATCAGTCAAAAAAACAGGAAGGCTCGTCATTGTCCATGAAGCTCACAAGATGCTTGGCCTTGGTGCGGAAATCAGCGCTATTGTCAACGAAAAGTGCATTTTGTCCCTTGAAGCCCCAATCATTCGGGTGACCGGGTATGATGTGGTATTTCCCTTTTTTGAGCTCGAGAATGAGTATCTTCCAAGTGCAAAAAGAGTTAAGGATGGAATTACAGAAGTTTTAGCGTATTGACGATATAATCATGATCACATGCTAAATCATAATAAGATATAATTATATAATCAGATATGATTATAGCTACTTAGTCACTATGATCAAACAGCCAAAAACGGTGGTGAGCGATGGTTACTGAATTTCGATTTCCTGACGTTGGCGAAGGAATAACTGAGGGGGAACTCGTTAAATGGCTTGTTGAAGAAGGGGATACTGTTGAACTAGACCAGCCTATTGCTGAACTAGAAACTGACAAGGCAGTTGTTGAAATACCTTCTCCCATTCAAGGAAAAATTCTCAAGCGGCACGCAAAAGAGGGGGAAACTGTTAAGGTTGGCGCTGTTCTTGTTACCATTGGAGAAAAAGGAGAAACATTGCCATCCTCCACTGCAAAACAAGGCGCTAAAGAACAACAACGTAGTGAACAACAACCTCGTTTTTTAGCTGCGCCAACAATAGGGGTGGGGCAGCAACAGCAACCATCTGGCACCAAAATACCCCCAATATCCTCAACATCCCAAATACCCCAAGAGATGTCAGTTCTCGCTACTCCAGCAATTAGAAAAGCAGCGCGAGAACTCAACATTGACCTTTCTACTATCCAGGGATCGGGGCCTGGTGGAAGAATTGAGCTTCATGACCTCTCGGAAGGTGCACTTGGAAAAGGAGATCCTACGTTAACAAATGGAAAAGCAGCCACTCCCTCTTTACCAAAGAGCGTTCGAGAAACAAGCGTACAATTCGAACAGTATGGCCGAGTGCTTCGCATGCCTTTAAAGGGTGCAAGAAAAATTATTGCAGAGCGAATGAGCGAGTCTGCTCGAAAAATCCCGCACGTCAGCCATATGGACATGGCAGATGTGAGCGCATTGTGGGACATTCGTAATAAAGAAAAAAGCATGGCAGAAAACAGGGGGTTTAAGCTCACCTTCCTCCCATTTGTCATCAAGGCATGCGTGAAGGCGCTCAAGAATCACCCCTTCCTCAATTCAAGCCTTGACGAAACAAATGAGGCTGCACAAGAAATTGTCTTAAAGCAGTATTACAATATTGGCTTTGCTGTTGATACTGGCCAAAGCCTTCTTGTTCCAGTACTCAAAAAGGCTGATGAGATGAGCGTGATGGACATTGCCCAGCATATTCAGAAACTGTCTGATGCTGCGCGAGACAAAAGCATACAGCTAAGTGATATGCAGGGGGGGAGCTTCTCCATCACGAATATTGGAAGCATTGGTGGAACATTTTTCACGCCCATCATCAACTATCCTGAAGCAGCTATCCTTGGCATGGGGAAGATTGAGGATCGCGCTGTTGTTCGTGAAGGAAAAATTATGGTCAGGAAGGTCCTTCCGCTCGTGCTCGCTTTTGATCATCGGATTCTTGATGGGGCAAAAGCAGCACTGTTCATGAATGATGTGAAAAAGCATCTTGAAGATCCTGACTTGTTTCTGGTAGACACGGTATGACAAGGTACAGTATGACACGGCATCATATTAATCATATTATACAATCTGGTATTCAATGGTGCAGATATGGTGATGGGAGAAATTGCTGAAGCAACAGAGGTTGCAATTATCGGGGCTGGGCCAGGCGGGTATGCGGCAGCGCTGCAAGCAGCAAAGCTCGGAAAGGATGTCACTCTTATCGAACAAGACAATCTTGGCGGTGTTTGCCTTCAACATGGGTGCATTCCATCAAAAGCAATTATTCACGTTGCCAACTTGTTTTATGATATCAAGCAAGCTGGGCCGATGGGGATTCGTGCAGGGCAGCTCACCTTTAATGCTCAAGACTTACAGCAATGGAAGTCTACTGTTGTTGGGCAGCTCACCAAAGAAGCACAAAATACCTGCAAGCAGCTCGGCATTACCGTTATTCAAGGAAAGGCTGCCTTTGCTGGGCCAAGAAGCCTTCTTGTCCAAGACAAGCAAGGAGAGCATGCGATTGAATTTGAGCATGCAGTCATAGCAACTGGATCAGCCCCAAGGCCACTCCCAAACCTTTCCTTTGATAAGGAATATGTTCTTAGCTCGACTGAAGCTCTTGACCTCTCTACTATTCCGACAGCTATCATAATTGTTGGTGGCGGGTACATTGGATTAGAGATTGGAACAGCGCTTGTGAAGCTTGGAAGTCGGGTCACCATTATTGAGGCAACAAGTACACTTCTTCCAGGAATAGATCAAGAACTTGTTAGTGTGGTAGAGCAGCGACTCAAGGCAATAGGCATCAAGATCATGAAGGACACGCTAGTCAAGGGTGTTGATACAAAGAAAAAGACAGTTATTGCTGTGTCTAAAACAGCTAGTAATGAAGAATTGAAGGCAGATAAGATACTCGTGTGTGTTGGAAGAGTGCCAAATGGTGCAGCGCTGCAACTTGAAAAAGCTGGCGTGAAAAGAAATGATGATGGAACAATCATTGTCGATTCACAATTAAGGACAGCCAATCAGAGAATTTTTGCCATTGGTGATATTATTGGTGAGCCTCTCCTGGCGCATAAGGCTACACGGCAAGGAAAAGTTGCTGCAGAAGTTATTGCTGGAAAAAACAGCGCGTATGATTCCCTTGTTGTTCCTGCAGTCATATTCACTGATCCAGAAATTGCAACAGTGGGAATGACAGAACAAGAGGCAAAATCAAAGAACTGCACCATTCTCATTGGAAAGGCAGGGTTCAAGGCATCAGGAAAGGCATGGATTATGGGTCATCCTGAAGGCATGGTCAAGGTGATTGCTGATGCTGCAACAAAAAGAATTCTTGGTGTTCATGTTGTTGGTGATGGCGCTTCTGAAATGATTAGCGAAGCAACACTTGCTATCGAGATGGGAGCGCTTGTTGATGATCTTGCCTTAACGATTCATCCCCACCCAACATGGGCTGAAGCGTTAATGGAAGCGTGTGAGAAAGCGGCAATAAAGAAATAAGTTACCCTATTCTTGTAAATTCCTTAACACAAACCTTTATAAGACTCCTCATTGTCCAAGCCACATGTCTTCTGAAAAGGGACAAGTGACAGTAGGACAAGCAACAATTGTTGTTCATCATGCAGAGATCACACTAAAAGGAAAGAACAGAAACTTTTTTGAGCACAAGCTCGAAGAAAATATTAATGAAGGTATGAGGAATAATTTAATTTCTGGTGGATTTGCTCGACAAGAGAGCCGTATCGTCGGAACAATAGCCTCTGCTGATATTGAAAAGGCAAAGCATGTTCTCACTACTATGCCTGGCATAAGATATATAGGTGTGGGAAAGCAAACAAGGCCGGAAGAGCAGGCTATTCTTGATGCAGCACATGAATTTTTTCGCACAAGAAGTGGAAAGCGAGTAAGCCTTAATACGAAGCGATCATGGAAGGAATTTCCAACCAAATCTCCAGAGCTAAACAGGAAGATGGGGGAAATTGCCAAACAATGCGGTGTTGCTATCGATTTTGAGTATCCTGATGTGACGCTCACGATCGAGATCACCAGCAAAGCAGCATACCTGTATCATGAGCGGATAGAAGGGCCAGGTGGGCTTCCAGTTGGAGTATCTGGAAAAGTGCTCTGCCTTTTTTCTGGTGGAATTGATTCTCCTGCTGCAGCGTGGCTCATGATGAAGAGAGGATGCACGGTTGACCTTCTCCATGTGCATCCCTTCTCGACGAATAGCGAGGTTGCCGGAACAAAAATTGAGCAGCTTGCCAAACTGTTGTCAACGTATCAAAGCAGCCTGAAATTGTACGTGCTCTCCTATACCATGTATGATCTTGTTACGCAGGGAAAGCTTGACCAAGACGCCAGCCTTGTCTCATTCCGCAATATTATGCTGCGCGTTGCTGATGAACTGGCGAGAAAAAACAAGTACCGTGCTATTGTGACTGGTGATAGCATTGCCCAAGTTGCCAGCCAAACGCTCCATAACCTTGCTGCAGCACAAGATGGAATCAGAACTCCAATTCTTCGGCCTGTCATAACATATGATAAAGAAGAGATTGTCCGGCTTGCAAAGCATATTGGAACGTATGATGAGAGCATTAAGCCGTACAAGGATTGTTGCAGCATTGTTGCAGGAAAGGCAAACATTGCAACGCGAAAAGAACACATTCGAAAGAACTTAGAAAAAGTCGATGCTGACTCGCTTATTTCAAATTTGTTACAGGAAATAAGCGTTATTAAAGTTGGAAAAGAAGAACAAGAGTTGGAACAAGTAAAGGAGTAGGATGGTCTGGATAGTGCTCTTGATAATATACTGTTATCGCCGTCCATTCCATTCTTTTGTTGAGTATTTCTCATGAACGAGCTGCCGTGCTCTCTGAATCTCCTGCAAGGCCATCACTCCCTCGCCCCATTGCTTTCCATCTGTGAATCCAGCAACAAGGGCGTGATAGAGGTCTTCTTTTGTAAATGCTCCATGATCAAGAAGCCGTGTCACCCTCTGCCGTACGTCTTTGATGAGTTTATCCGACACTTTTTCCTGTCCTACCTTGAGCACGGAAAACATGGTATCGAGATCAAGATCGTATAGTATTGTACCATGCTGGAGCAGGATGCCGGAGCGCCGTGTTTGCGCGTTGCCAGATATCTTTCTTCCTCCAACAAGAATATCATTAATGGGATGGAAGGTGGCGGTAATATTGAGTCGGGCAAGAGAGCTGATGATACAACTGCAGATAACGTGATATGACTGAATGATATCTTTAGGAAACATTGATTCTGGAGCGATGACGCTATAGGTTATTTCTCCATTCGTATCGTGATAGACAGCACCACCTCCAGTACGCCGCCGCACGATGTCAATACTTTTTGATACAGCAACACCTGCATCAACTTCTTGATGAAGGCTCTGAAAATACCCGATAGACACTGCGCTTGGGCTCCATTGATAGAAGCGAATTGTCGGTGGAGAGGATCCTGCCGCAACTGCCTCGCTGATTGCTTCATCAATTGCCATGTTCATGGCAGCATTATTTGTTGTTAACGGGATGATACGCCATGATACTATTGGGGTTGTTGTTGTAACTGTTGTTGGAATTATTGGCGTCATTGAAGAGCCTCCTTCATCATCGTAGCTATAGCTTCTGTGGTGATGCCAACGAGCATGACCTTGTTAGCTGCAACAAATATGTCAAGCTTTTGCTGGACAGCTGCAACAGAAATAGGAATTGTAGTGTCAAGCAAAATCTTCTCCATATCCTCGATCGCCTCTTCTGGATGGCAGAAGAAGTCACCAGTAATTTTGATACTGGTAACTGTATCTTGTGCTTCTACAAAAAGGCGAACGAGCTTGCCATTAACAAGCTTTTTGGTGATAGATCTTTCCATCCTTTACTGAAAGATGGAAGTGGTATATATTGTTGGTCATTGAAAACATATTGATGCTATAACCTGTATCTACAGAGGCATATTCACTAGTCACAAGACTATCGTCCGCGGAAGACTTATAAATAGTGGCCTCTTCAACAAAATGATGGATAAGCCACTTGCACTTGTAGTTTTTCAGAACAAGAAGATTCGAAGAACATGGTTTAACGATGAATGGTGGTTTTCGGTTGTTGATGTAGTTGGGGTGCTAACAGAGAGTTCTGATGCTAAGGATTATTGGTACAGACTGAAAAGAAGGGAGGTTGAATACGGAGGGGCTGAGTTATCGACATTTTGTCGACAACTGAAACCATCCTCTACTGATAATAAATACTACACTACTGACTGTGCAAATACCAAGAGCTTGTTCAGGATTATTCAATCAATACCATCAAAAAATGCGGAACCTTTCAAGCTCTGGCTTGCAGAAGTTGGCTATGAGCGGGTTGAAGAGATACAAGATCCAGAACTTGCCCAAAAACGCATGAAGGAGTTGTATAAGCAGAAGGGGTATTCAGATGAGTGGATTGAAAAGAGAGTTCGGGGGATCGCCATCCGCCAGGAACTGACCGGGGAATGGAACAAAAGAGGTGTTCAGGAAGGAAAAGAGTATGCCATTCTCACCAATGAAATCAGTAAGGCAACCTTTGGCAAGACTGTTGAAGAGTATAAACAGTTTAAAGGGCTTGAAAAGCGGAACCAGAATCTCCGAGACCACATGAACGATTTGGAGCTTATCTTCAATATGCTCGGTGGAAGAGTATCAACAGAAATTACAAGGAAGGACGATGCTGAAGGATTTGATAAATGCAAAGATGCTGCAAATCGTGGCGGGCGAGTGGCAGGCAATGCTAGAAAAGAAACAGAAAAAGAATTAGGCCGCCCAATTACAACCCCAGAAAATTATCTTTTAGGTCCTGAAAAGAAGAATAGAAGAGAATTGAACATAACGACAAAATAACGACAAAAAATAAAGAGCGTGCTCAAGAAAGGTTTTATAAACATCCCTTTATTCCACCGAAGCATGGTTTCAAAGCTTGAAAAAGTAATTCTCCAAGAGCTTAAAGCCTCTGTAAGAGAACAGAGAAGGCTGAGTGATTCGATTTATCTTCATCTCGCCAACGTGCGTGACTGCCCGGTCTCCAAGAGATTTCAGGGAGCTTTAGAATATTTGTTGCTGGTATTAAACCCGAATGACCTGCAGCGTGAAGGAGTGCTTCTTGGTGGATCAATTTCCAGAAATCTACAACCGTCACAAAGAGGGGAGTATGCTGTGTACAGGGTTACCATCTCTGGAGGTGATGAAACTTGTTTTGTACTGCCAGAGAGCAAAGTCCCACGCAGAGCACGAGCAGAAGTAACTATTCATCCACGCCATGCAGAGGTTACTCTTTATCATGGGCAACAGCTAATAAAAAAGAAAGAGGTACAGCCTTATGGAAAGTTTTTCACCTATCACCTTCTTCCAGAATCAATCATCGCGTCAACACAAGGGGTGCAAATCCTTCCCTTGCCAAAAAACAGGAGAGTCGCATTCGGAAAACAGCGCTTTACGATTCCTGAGCAAGACCAATGCTCTCTTGTCATTCTTGTCCACGATCGTGGAAAGCTATTTCTGTATGACATTCGTGGAAGGCCACTTCTTCCCTCGCCGACGATAGGAGAGATGAATAAAGAAACAAAAAATAACAAAGCAAGGGGATTAGAGGAAAAATTAGGCTCATTAGAATTGGATGATGCTCGAGAGGAAGCTTGCGAGTATCTTCTTCATCGTTGGCGTACGTCTCCGCGAGACTTCAGACGATATGGCCTAACTCTTCTTTTTCGGGGAAATATTAAGGGAAGGCTTGATAGGCAGGGTAGGTTTTCATTTGAGGCCTCTTATGGAGATGACAAAAGAAATGTGATATATGTTTCAGCAGACTATGCCCAAAAAATAGTTACAGCAACATTTCACGGCCGCATCGTCTGCTTTTATGTTAAAGATGAGCTTTTGAATGCGTACGAAGCAGAGGGCTGGTTTACGTGCAGGCGAATTCACCATGCTACGCCAAGCGTTGAGACCATGAGGGTGCGAGACATATCCTCTGATCAAGATGCCACTATTTATGAGCGTGGAAGAAAATATTACTTTTCGAGGGCAACATTACAAAGATGTGAAGAGGAAGCTGGCGGCGTTCACCAAGCACTTTTCATTCACCATGTTGGTGATGATACATCCTTCAAATGGATTGCTCACGTTAAAAATACAACAGCAGAGTATGAGATCAGGCCGGATAGTATCAAGTGATCGAACTGGCATCCTCACTCTTTCTTTTTTCTCGTCTCGTTGTAAAATTCCCGTGCCTCTTCGCGGCGCTGCTGCATAGCAAGATTTCTTTCAAGTTGCCCTTCCACTTCAATATCAGCTTCCTTTCCTGCTTTTATCAATCCAGGATCTTCGTAGGGATTAATGACACGAAGGTCCTTGCCTTCAATAGTTCCTGCGCGATTAACAGGATACAGGTGAGTTCCTTCAGTATTTCGCATTGGAAAGACCACTTCTGTTCCTGGAAAAATTTGCTGATCAAGGAGCCATAGCGGTGCAGCTGCAGAATCACGCACAGTGAGGGTGTATCGCTGAGGAACCATCTTGGTTGCTTTTCCATCAGCAATCATTTCAGTTGCTTCTACTCGAAGGACATATGCTTGTTCCCGATCAGACCGGTTATATTCCTCTACCCGCTCTGATTTGTCATTTCCTTCTTTTTTCGTTACCTTAACTGGATCAGTTGATGATTCCAGCATTCGCTCTTCGACCACATTTCCAATAACAAAATGATCGAGTGTTTTAGCAGAATCCTTACAAGAAGCTGTAAGCGCGGCAACTGCTGCTACGCAAGCAGCGCTAACAACATAGCTTATTCCTTTTCTTGACATGGCATTCCCTCCTCGTTACAGTTTTTACATAATCAATGTCGCATAATTATCGCATAATTAACCAAGCCCATCATTTTGTTCCTTTTCCAATATTAGTGATAATATTCGCATTTGCCCGCACCCCCAGCAGCAATCCATGCTCGACGAGCATACTCTCATTTGTTGCATGCGGGTTATCGTTAGGATGCCCAAACCCAAGAAGAAACACTGGGGCGCCGAGAATGGATTGGAAGTGCGAAGCGATTGGCTCTCCTGCACCATTCCAGTCAATCTCCAACTCTTTTGTGTCAAACGCCTGCTGAAGGGCGGCGCGCACTAGTGGTGTGTATTTGTTATCAAGCATTGCCTGAAATGCAGGATAGCCAGCAGTAAACTCTACATGCAATGTTGCGTAACGGGCTTCCGGCAATCCCTGAAGTTTGGTTTCAAGGCCCCGGAAGATTTCTCGATAATCCTGCCCTGGCACTAATCGAACAGAGAAGTTCACGCACGCTGTTGACGGAATAACCCCCTCCTGCCCATTTTCTCCTACAGGGATGGTCTCCCAGTCCCAGGATGGGTACAAGATAGTCTGGGCTGCTGGATGCGCACCGCCGACAAGAGCTTTTGCTCCATACGCTCTTGTTCGCTCTTCAATGTTCCATTCCGGGTAAAGCTTTTTTACATACTCCACCTCTTCGGGCGTTGGCTTTGGAAAGGAGGCATACGCTGGAAGATCAACCTCTTTGGTCATTGGATTGACAATGCGATTCATGACACTGGACAAGATGCCGAGCGCGTTAGGGAGGTAACTGCCGCTGCCAGAATGGCCTTCTTTTGACGCTGTCTCGACACAGAGCTTTCCCTTCATGCCTCC
>JACOVM010000093.1 GCA_016177345.1 Candidatus Woesearchaeota archaeon
GTCCACGACCGGTGTTGTGCGATCTGCACAGCAAGAAGGAGAGCAGAAATATCTTCCACTTATCGTGGCAATAAGAAATGTTTATGCCCCATTAACCGTTAAACAGGAAGAGGCGCTTGGATTGAGAGAAGCAAAAATGATTGTTCTTCCAGAGGTAGGTGTAGGACCGTCAACACCCGGCATTGTTCTTGTTCGCGGTGAAGACATCGAGAAGGCCATCAGGCGATCTGATGCGGCTGATCAAGAAAAGAGAGAGCACCCGATAAATGGGATGGTGTTTTGCCCAATGGCAGGCAATATGGAAGATGATCACTTGATTGCAATGCCCCGGGATATCCCAAACTTTTTTGGGCTTTTTTACGCTCATGATGCTGCAGTAGTATACAGCTCTTCTGCTTTGGGTGAAAAAAGTACAAAAGGAAGTAACCCGAACAGCCTTGCCGATAATGGTCTTGCTGGTTTTGTGAAGAGGCTACAAGCTGATCATCAAGGCATGACAAGAGTCTACGAAAATGAATTAGGGCAACTTTGGCCAGTCCACTTTTCCATGCGCTCACCAGAAGAAGCAAGTGGTTTGCTTCGTGCGCTGAGAGAAGACCCGATGGGGTTTGTAAGATAACTCTGCACTCTGCTTATTCTTTCTATTTTACGTTTTAAACAAAGAATACGTTTACGCATCAAGGACATGTCACTGTTGCCTGAACCTGGTTATACACTACTTTTAGCCTGGCAACCTCGTCTCGAGCTTCATTTCTTACCTTTAGGGCGGCATTAAATTGGCTCTCAAGAGGTTTCAGCTCAGCTTCTGGCGCCTTTTTTTCTTGAGCGTCATCAAGCGCATTTGTTGCCTTTAATAGTGCAGCGCCTGCTTTTCCAAACCGCTTTTTAGCATTATTATAATCTACTTCAGCTTGCTTTATGACCTCTTCACAGGTGGGATTATTAGGGTCCTTTGGAGCAAAGGCTTCTTCTTCACCTATATCTTCAATCAAAAAGCTGCTGTCATCAGCAAGCTCGTCATCTGTACCATCGTCAATATCATCAACCGTTGCGCTGTCTCCATTGCCATTTTTAGAGTTGATGACCTTTCCCTTCCCTTTACCGCAAGCGGTTGCAAGAAGAATGACAAGAACTAGGGATACTACGAGCAATACCGTGATAAGGCTCCTCTTTTTGACCATATCTCTATTGAATGAAGAACTGGTTTTTATTGTTTGTGGTTCTGCTAGCGAGTTTGGAGTAAAAAGGGGTGTGGAGTTGTAGCTTCTCTTCACGCTATAACTCCTTGCTTAAAACTTCAAACTAGGTTCTACGAGCACCCTAAACTATTTCCGCAGTTCAGGCATTTGTAGCATGCGCCGCTTCTTACAGTGATGTGGCCGCAGCTGTTGCAGGGGGGCGCATCGCCCATCATGTCCTCAAACTGCTTTTCCTTCACTGCTATAGAAGAGGGGAACGCTTTGGCTGCTGATTCTGACGCGACGCTTGACAGCTTGCCTGATGAAACAATAGATGATGCTGTCTGGCCTCGTTGCTCTCCTACTTCGTCCTGGCGTGTCTTGTCGGCAAGCGCATCTCCTGCGGGTGGAACGTGAACAAAGTCGGTTCTGCCAAGATAGGTCATGCCCACTACTCTGAAGATGAAGTCAACAACAGAGGTGCAGGTTTTTATGTTCGGATGATCAGTCATGCCATGCGGCTCGAAACGAGTAAACGTAAACGAGTCTACATACTTTTCTAACGGCACGCCATACTGCAGGCCAAGGGAAACAGCAATGGCAAAGCAGTTCATCAAGCTTCTGAATGAGGCTCCCTCTTTGTGCATGTCAATAAAGATCTCTCCTAGCGCTCCATCATCGTACTCTCCAGTCCTGATGAAGAGCTTGTGGGTGCTAATCTTTGACTCGATCGTCCTGCCAAGGCGCTGTTTTGGCAGCTCTCGCTTTGATCCGCGAATCGCAACAGGGGCTTTTTCTTCTTCCTCTTGCTGGACTCCGGTGCTTAATGGCTGGGAAAGCTTGCAGCCATCCCGGTAGAGCGCTACGCACTTAAGCCCGAGCTTCCATGCCTCGAAGTAGATGTTTTTGATGTCATCAACGACAGCTTCGTTGGGCAGATTGACTGTTTTGGAGATTGCTCCGGAGATGAATGGCTGCGCTGCTGCCATGATCTTAATGTGGCCCATGGGGTCGATGAATCGTTTGCCGTACCCGCACTTGTTGGCGCAGTCAAACACGGCAAGATGCTCATCTTTCATGTGGGGGGCTCCCTCAAGGGTTTGGGCGCCACCAACATAAATACAGGCATCCTTTATCTGTGCCTGGCTGAATCCAAGCGCTTTCAATGCCTTCGTGTTGATGTGGGGAGTCCACTCGTCAATGCTCTTGGTAGAAGCAACATAATCCTGGGCTTCTTTGATTTGTACCGGGGTAAGGCCTCGCTCTCGAAGCGCTGCAGGGCTAACATGGGGGGCTCCGTCTAAAGTCCCATGCCCGAGAATATAGGTTTTCATGTCTTCAACCTGGGGAGGAGTGTAGCCAAGCTTTCGCAAGGCTCGCTGAATGGAGTGGTTGATGATTTTAAAATATCCGCCACCAGCGAGCTTCTTCCATTTCACGATAGAAAATTCCGGCTCAATACCAGTCGTGTCGCAATCCATCAATAGCCCAATGGTTCCTGTTGGGGCGATGACGGTAGCTTGAGCATTTCGGTAGCCGTATTGCCTGCCAAGCTGCACTGCCTCGTCCCAGTCCTGGCGTGCTGCTTCGAGAAGGTCTTTTGGGCAGTACCTCACGTCAATATTGTACGCGGCATCACGATGCTTATTCATAACGCGGAGGAAACAATCCTCGTTTTCCCTATACCGCGCAAAGGGGCCTTTAACGCCTGCTATTTCTGCAGATGCCCGGTATGCCTGCCCGCACATGATGGCGGTAAGCGCTGCTGTCCAAGCAAAGCTCTTCTCGCTGTCATATGGGATGCCATTCACCATGAGAAGCGTACCGAGATTTGCATAGCCCAGCCCTAGTGGCCTGAAGTCGTAGCTGTTCTTTGCAATGCTCTCTGTTGGGTAAGAAGAGAATCCTACAAGAATTTCCTGTGCTGTAAACACCACTCGGCAGGCATGCCTGTACCCCTCGATATCGAACTTTCCTGTCTCGTCCGCAAACTTGATCAGATTGATGGAAGCAAGATTGCAAGCCGTGTTGTCCAAGAAGTGGTATTCAGAGCAAGGATTGGAGCTGTTGATTCGTCCGGTGTTGACACATGGGTTCCAGTCATTAATGATGTCATCAAACTGAACACCAGGATCAGCGCAAACCCATGCTGCTTTGGAAATGTCCTGCATGATCTCCTTTGCCTCAAAGGTTTCACAAACTTCTCCCGTTGTCCTAAACGTGGTCTGCCATTTGTCTCCATTGAGAACAGCATGCATGAATTTGTCAGAAATTCTTACCGAGTTGTTAGAGTTTTGGCCAGAAACAGTCTTATAAGCCTCCCCATTAAAGTCAGAGGAGTAGCCAGCATCAATAAGGATCTTGACTTTCTTCTCCTCATTGACTTTCCAGTTGATGAAGTCTTTGATTTCTGGATGGTCCATGTTCAGCACAACCATCTTTGCTGCCCTGCGCGTTGTTCCGCCTGATTTGGTTGCGCCAGCACCTCGATCAAATACTTCAAGGAAAGACATTAAACCAGAAGAGGTTCCGCCACCAGAAAGCTTTTCTTGCCTGCCTCGAATCTTTGAAAAGTTTGTTCCTGTTCCAGAGCCGTATTTGAAGAGCCTTGCCTCCTGCTTGAGCAGCTGGAAGATCGACATAAGATCGTCCTCGATCGATTGGATAAAGCATGCTGAGCATTGAGGGTGCTCATAGGTGTGTTCGATCTCTACTACTTCTCTCTTGTTTGGGTCGTACCAGAAATTGCCAGCGCTTCCTTGAATGCCATACTCGTGATACAAGCCACAGTTAAACCAGACTGGAGAATTAAAAGCAGCTTTTTGTGTAATTAATAGATGAATAAGCTCTTCTTCAAAAACGTCAGCATCTTCATGAGATTGAAAATAGCGTGCTTCTTCACCGGCAACGCGAATCGTGTGAGCAATGCGATAGACCACTTGCTTTGCGCTCGTTTCGTGGCCAACGCCTGGAACACCGCGCTTACGGAAATATTTAGAAGCAATAATATCGGTAGCGAGCTGCGTCCATGATGTTGGGACTTCAACTTCTTTGAGCTCAAATACCACCCTTCCATCCGGTTCGGTAATAATCGAGGTTCTTTTTTCGTAGTCAAGTTCAGAAAAGGGATGAATTCCATCTTTTGTATAACGTCGCTTAAACACCATTCCTGGCTTTTGTTGTTCTGTCAAGCTTTCTTCAACCACGGCAGTCACCTCATTTTCTTAACTGTTGTTTTTGTTTGGTCTTTTTGTCTGATCTGTATAAGCTCGTACTGGCTTTTGATCTTTTGCGGCACAAATAATGATTATATAAACAATTATTCTTCTATTCACTCTTTTTCCCTGAGACAACCCAAGAACACTACCCCGACGTAACTACAACCTATTGGGGGTGGGTGGGTTGACAACCACAAGATATTGACTTTTTTTAGGGATGCCCTTGTTTATAAATTTTATCAATGTTGAATCCATAGATTTGAATGAAAATAATTCAGTAGGTATAAAAACAAGAAAAGAAAGCTGAAAAAATAAAAAATAGTGGCAATTCTAGAATCTTTTAGTTCTTCTTGGTCAAGTCATGATCCCATACCACACCATAAACATCTTGGTCATTGCCTTCAAGAGATCTTCCTCATATCCTTGAACCTGGACACAGCTATTGCGCTGTAAAACCATCGCATCAGAAGCCTGCTTGATGTAAATCACATTCTCATCATCACAATTCTTTTCCGGCCGTGTCTGGCACGCAGCTGGATCATCAGATGTGCATGATGCTACTGGCTTAATGTTATAGACCGTTGCGAGATGCATGCTAATGTCTGCAGCAGTCAACGCAACATGCTTAAACTCTTCTTCTTTTGGGTCAAAGGTGACATAGACCTCACTGGTATACAAGATGTCTTTTACATTTCCAAGTACGGGTATCGATTCTACTTCTTGGGGAACATAATGAAAGTCCATGGTTACCTTCTTTCCATTTTCTTCAACTATCGTCTGCCAGACATCACCGGATCGTGTAAAGACATACCCATTATAGGTTGTTGGTGAAGGGTATATCTTTCGTTCCTTGACCTGTGTTGGTGCTGGCGGTGGAAGTGGAACAACAGCTTCAACAGTAGGAACAGGAGCAGGTGCTGTTGTTGGTGCTGGAGCTGCAGGGGCGACAACAGGCTGAGAAGCTGGAACAGCTGGAGCAATAGGTGCTGGCGCAGTTGGAGGGACATAGTTTGGAGAGGTTCCGCTAATCTTACACGCTGGAAGAAGAGCCAATAGAGAAATCAAGACAATAATAAGCATCACGCTCTTTTTTGCCATACTAAAACAGGTAAGCCCGTGGTTTATAAAGATTGTGAAATTGGAGATTGTGCAGGGATTATAATAAAATAACCTTGAAAAACCAAATATTTAAAAAAATGGAAGAACATAAAGAAGAAATGCCTAATCAAGAGCTCGTCAATTATATCCTTCAGTACAAAAATCAGTTTTCTTCAAGCCAGCTCCGAGAAGCGTTACTTCAGCAGGGGAAAAATCCGAGAGAAGTTGATGAGGCGCTTCAGGCTGCCATGAACCAACAAGAGCCATCATTCTCTCCACCGCCTTTACCGGCAGCTTCATCAGCAGGTTCACCTGGCCCAGGGCAGGGATTGGATCCTTCCACACTATTCACGTTTGACCAGCAAACAAAAGAAACCATGATGCACAGCGCTATCGGCCTTCTTATCGCAAATGTTATTATATTTTTGGGAGATTTTCTTATTGGAACAAAAGGATTTTCTTCCATTATCTGGCTTATCCTGTTTTCTGCCATTGGCGGCGCAATCAGTGGCTTCCTGCTTTCAAAATTGTACTACCCAATGATGGACTTTGTCTCCCAGAGCCTTCGCTTTCTTCTCCCCCTGTGCAATACCTTCTTCAAGCTGCTCTTTGTTCCAGTTCTCATCGGCTCGATCATCAGCATGCTTTTCAGCCTTATGATTGGGGGATTAGTATTTGCAGCAGGAGCTGCACTTGGAGGAGCAGCAGGAGGGCTTATCGGAGGCGTCCTCGGCGGCTCTCTTGTCCTTATATCATTAGTATCTATCGTGTTCATGATTATTGGCAGATTTCTCTACGCTAAATACCTAAAGATGCAAGTTGGAAAGTATTACCAGGACTATAAGAATTTGTGACTTAAAACGTTTGGTGCAATTTTGATTTTGGCTAGAATTGATTCACTCCTAAACTGGCAAGTTCTTTTTTCAATTGATTTACTGAAGAAAATACTATTCCCTTCATTCCACATTCTTTGGCTGCATCAACATTTTTTTGTTTATCATCTATAAAAGCACATTCTAAAGGAGAGGTATTCAAATCATCCAAAACATATTTGAAGAATTTGAGATTTGGTTTTCTCATTTTTAGTTCATGTGAAAAATATTTTTTATCTAAAAGATTTAGCACTCTTTCTTTAACATGAGGCATACAATCATTATTAACA
>JACOVM010000090.1 GCA_016177345.1 Candidatus Woesearchaeota archaeon
GATCACGACGAGCTGGCCGGCAACTGCCCCTCCCTTTTCTTCTGGAATAAAGCCGAGTTGTTCCCTATTCACTTCCAACATTGCTTCAAAATCGTCCATGACAGCATCTGATTCTGGCTGTTCTCGGAATCTGGCTTCATCCCAGTTTTTAGAAATGTAGTATACTTCCCTCTTGGTGGCAATATCGTCTGTTTCAACCAGCTTTCTGGACTCATTCATCATTAAAAGGGTCTGGGCAAATGTTCGAATTGTTGAAGCAGTGAGTGTTCTTCCTTTTTTCTTGCCAACCAGTTCAA
This sequence comes from Candidatus Woesearchaeota archaeon, assembly GCA_016177345.1. Classification (GTDB taxonomy): domain Archaea; phylum Nanobdellota; class Nanobdellia; order Woesearchaeales; family UBA12501; genus JACPCA01. Next base: position 297 of record JACOVM010000090.1, read on the forward strand.
AAAAGCCCTCTTTCTCGTCGTATTTTACGTTTTGGAGAGAGCGGAGGGGCATTTTAAGCTCAGGAGCTTTATTCTTGTTAATCTTTTGATAGACCTCATCTGCAATAGCCCTAATCTCCTTGATCACTTCTTGAGCTGCAATCAATTTAGTTTTCATCGCCTTCACCTTCATCTGTAGCATCTTCCTCTTCGGTATCCCCTTCATCATCCAGGCCTACTTCTTTTTTTGCTTTTTTGCCTGTTTTTTCCTGGCCATCCTCATTCTCTTCTTCAGCGCCAATGGTTGCAAACTCCTCATCATACTCTTCATTTTCTTCTGCAATCTCGCCAAGCTTGCCTCGCTTTTCTTCAAGGATTTTCTTTAAGGATATGGAGATCTCTTCTTTTTGGCTTTCCTTAAGCCCTAACAACTCAGTAAGTGCGCTGCTCACATAGGGAATGTATTTTTCGATGTACCCCCTCTTTTTGAGCTCGTCGCTTAATCGCTGCTTTTTGTTCGTGTATCGCGCAAGCTCCCTCCCGCATTCTTGCAAGGCGAGCCTCATCTCTTTAATGATTTCAGGATAGTGAGCCATGGCTTCTTTTGCTTCTGATGTAAATGGCACCCAGACAGAAGCCATGTGGACGACGATCGCTGCTGGTCCGAATGGAATTGAATTTTTGCTTTGCTGCAGCCCATATGCTTTCCAGGCAGTATCAATAATTGCTTTTGTTGAGGAGCATGCTGCTTGCTGGTGCTGGAGAGGAACACGATTTGCATATCGCATGATGCGAACTGATTCTTCAAGGGGAAGCTCTCCACCATAGGCAATCGCTGCCTCGATGATAAAGGGATTTCCACGATACACGGATGGCGGCCTTGAGGTTGCGCAGTAGAACTCTGCGTTAATCTCTTTTTTAAGCCCTTTCTTCAGGTTCTCTTCTCCAATGGGGGATAAGCAATCTGTTGGTGGGGCAATAATCTTGACTTCCGCAATAGCGTGCATGAGGCGTTCAGCCTGATCACGTGATACATCTTGTGGTGGCTGATTGGGAAGCATGCTTGCCTTTGCGCAGATTTCCTTTGCTGTTCCCGGTCCCACTCGTGAAAATTCTGTTGTGAAAAAGCTCTGCAGTGTTCTTGTTTCACTATCTCCTAACATTTTGATGAGCATTCCAAGCTCAACACCGTGAGGATGAGGCTTGATCTCGATTGTTTCTGGTGGTAATTCATCCGTTGCTCTTGGGAAAATGAGCTGCTCTGCTTTTGGATTGGTGTAAATTATTGTTGCGTGCGGATTAACAATGGCAGTCTGCTTAAGGTACATATCTACGGATTGAAGCCCTTTTTGGTATATTCCTTCAATATCCAGTTCAATTCTTGTTCCATGCTCTTTTTTCCATTCAACCTCCTTTTCGGCGACAACGTCTGGCTTGTTGTTTTTTGTGTCGATATGGAGCTCGTAATAATGGGCTGGGTGCTTTGGAGAAATCTTAGAGGTGATGCGAATGGGCTTTCCTGTGGTTAATTGGCCGTACAGAACAGCAGCGCTGATCCCTATTCCTTGCTGCCCCCTTGTTTGCGATAGCTTATGAAACTTGCTTCCATACAATAGCTTTGCAAAAATGTTTGGAATTTGCTTTTTGACAATTCCTGGGCCATTATCCTCCACAATAACCCGAAACCGGTCATTTTGCATGTCAATCATCTCAACAGAGAGCTCAGGAAGGACTTTTGCTTCTTCGCAAGCGTCAAGAGAGTTATCAATAGCCTCCTTCACTGTTGTAAGCAGGGCTTTTCTCTTGTTGTCAAACCCAAGAAGATGGCGATTTTTTTCAAAGAACTCGGCTACGGAGATTTCCCTCTGCTTTTTTGCCATTTCATGGGCTTTTGTTGCCATGTGATGGCTTTCAGGGTCTTCACTATGCTCTTCAGATAGGGTTGTTTGTGTCATCTGTCACCAACGTTTCGGTGCCTCTTTTTATTTTTATCTCTTTTCTGTATGTGCATAGCATCCTAAGGTCGAAACTCCACCAATATTCACCTTCGAGCGCGTCGCGGGGGGTTGTCCCTTACGGGGACGCAGCGCCATCAGGCTAACGTCGAGAGTTTCGAAGATGCTATGCACATACTCTTTTCTGTATTTTTTATTCAGAACTTGCATCATGCTTTAATTCAATATCCTCTGGAGAATGATAAAACTGTTTTCTTTTTCGTTCCAGCCATTGGTATACAGTGGAATGGGGGCTTCCAGCAAATAATTTTTCAATCGCTTGCTTTGCAAACGACACGCGATCGACAAGGCCGATGATGCTGATAGTTTTTCCATACACACAAATTCTTGTGTCTGTCAATTCCTCGATCACTCTTCGTGCTTTTCCTTCTTCACCTATCACTCTTGCCTTGGTTCTTACACTTTTTTTCTTTGACTTTCCAACATAATCTGGGAGAGAAAGAATTTCCATTGCGTAGTCTTGTTGAAGAAGGAATTTTGCAATTTCAGGATTAAATCCGCGGCCAATCGCCTGTATAATCTCTTTTACGGTAAGTAAAGAAAGTGGGTCTTTTCCTTGAATTCGGACATCCCCTTCGGCTGAATCGATGCGAAGCAGTGTTTGTGTTGCTTGCTCTATCTCTTTTTTAACACTTCCATGCTTTCCAATGAGAACAGCAATGCGGTCTTTTGGAATTTTCAGTTCATAGGAATATTCGAGATCCATAAGCTCGTCTTAGAAGGGTTTCTTTTTAAACCTTGCTGTACTATCTTGTTTTTTCTTGCCTTTTTAAGTCGAATAGCAAACTTAATAGCAACTTTTATAAATTGTTCTTGAACCTTGCTTTTGGGATGATACAGAAGTCAAAGAAGTGGCACTATTCTGCTCTGTGGTTTTGGAGTATTATTAGTCTTTTTTTTATTCTTGTACCCTTAAGTCTTAGTGAGGGTACTGATCTTAGTGGAGATCTTAATAAAGAACAACCTATTCCGACGCTAACATTGACGGTAAAGGACATTACCACGAATCAGATCCTTGTTTCTGTTCCCGCTGTTATTGAGGTAAGAAACCTTAATAGTGGCTTTCAGGATCGAGTTACCCAATACCTTTCGAGTGATGGTGTTCTTCAGTACCAGATTTCTCCTGGGAATTGGGAGATTTCCCTAAAGCTGTATAACAGTGTAACGAACGAAGTAGAGTATTATGCAGAGCGCCATTTTAATATTCAAAAAGAAGACACCTCTGTTATAAAAACGTTTTATGTAACTCCTGTTGGCCTTATTGAGGGTGTTGTTGTTGACTCACAGGATAATCTTATCAGCAATGCAGAGCTAGACTTTAAGTGCAGGTCTGAAGAGCATTTGCGTTATCCAGCCACAACTGATAAGTTTGGCTCATTCCGGGCAGTGCTTGTTCCTGCTGGCCCTTGTAAAATTTTTGCCTCCTCACAGCGAAATGTTGGATTTGCTGAAGCGAATATTCTTAAAGGCCAGCAAGTTAGCGTAAAGATTGCCCTTAACCAGTCTGCAGCCCAACAATTATTGCCCCCCACATTACAGTCTATATCTATTTACGGGTATGTTGTTGGCATAATCTTACTCATTGTTATAGGGTTTATTGCTTTTTATGGGATACGCCGCCGACTGCAAAAGCGCCTTCAGCGGGAGCTTACCGAGGTTCGGCAAGCAATTGAAACGAATATTGAGAAGAAGCTTACGGCAAAAACAGAAAAAGAGGCACCGAAAGAAACGGCGAATGGCGAGGAAAAGGATAGCTTGAACCCTCGTGCACGAGACATTGTCAAAACATTAAACCAGCGTGAAAAGCAGATTATTGAATGCCTTTTAAAGCATAATAACTGTGCATCACAGGCTGTTCTTCGCAATGTGACTGGCATCCCAAAAACATCGCTCGTCAGGTCCTTTACCTCTCTTGAAGCGAAAAATATTGTTGCTGTTGAAAAAATAGGAAAGATGAAAAAAGTTGAGTTGACCCCCTGGTTTTTAGGAAAGGACTAAACCCTATTTATCGGTTTACCCTTTCTTTTTTTGGCCTATCATCTACTTCTTTTGTTCTTTACTCTCAACGCTCTTTTTTAGCATGTCTTCATCTGTTTTTACCCCAATCTTCTTGAAGTAGGCTACCACATTTTTAATATCGCGCTGGAGGAGCTCTTTTGCATGAGTGCTTTCATTTGTTGTTGCTTGTGACATATCTATAATGACTGGTGATTCATCATTATTAAGAATATTAAACTTTGATAAATCCCCGTGGACAATTCCGGCATGGTATAACTTCTTGATCTGCTCCTGAAGTTGTTGATAAAATGCGATGGGGTTCCTTGGCAATGCATCCTTTAGCTTTGGCGCTGTTTCTCCTGTTTGTTGGTCCCCAATAAGCTCCATAAGGATAATGTTATCTTTTAATGCATAGGGTGTTGGGACACGAACGCCTGAGTCTCTTGCCTTGAGAAGGTTTTGGTATTCCCGTCTTGTCCAGCAGAAGATGATGTGTCGTCGATTTTTTTTGAGATGAAGGTACCTGGGGTCTAATTTGAGGTAGTCATACATTTTTTTGAAGTCGCAATTTTCAACCCGATATATCTTTGCAATACAGTACGTTCCATCGCTTCGTTTTGCAGTAAATATATTTGCTTCTTTTCCTATAGAGATGGGGCTTTCTATGTGGAGAAAATGCCCCTGGCTGGATAGCTTGAAGAGTAGCCGTTCAGCGTGCTGGTCAAAGACTGCTTTGTATGTTTTGAATTTTTCTCTGGTGATTCTCATCCTTGCTTTTAAGGTCCCCTGGTTTATAAATACGCTCAAAAAAGATAGCCTGTGTTATCCAAAAACTATTTCCCTACGGTGAGTTCCATCAAAGTATGAAACTCACTAAAAATAAGCTTTTAGAGAGACTATAAGGCGTAAAGATGAGGGTTGGACGCGTATCTGTCGCGGAAAGTGGCTTGGTGAGCTCTGTTTTTATGTCACTTAGAGCTATAGCAAGCCCAAAGGTTTAAATATTACTAATTTTTACTGCTAAGTGGTAAAGACTTAACAGTCTTCACCATGCATGTCTAAACACCTCTAGTTTCCTTGGAATGCCCTTTGTGGGTATTCTAGGGAAACTTTTCCCTATCCATAACCTTTATTAAGAAGTTCCAATCAATAAAACTATTGTGAAAATGGGTCCTCTATCGAACTGGCCTATGGCTGGTGGTGAGACAGAGACACTCTTTCACGATTCAGCCCGGTACGAGAGTACCCAATGGAGCATACGATAAACTCAAGCAATGAGCTTGGGAGTTAGTACATCGGGCGTCATTCCTTTTTTTTGGAATGTCAATCACTCAAGAATAGAATACTCAAGAACAGAATGGTGCATAAGAATATACATCCATAAAATGTTATTAAGAATGAACAGATGGGCTTGCCCAATCACTCTTCCATATATCCTTTATTCATTTCAGAGAGGAATTGGACGTTCTATTTGTTCTTCTAATCTATAAAATGATTATAAAACAAAAATAAAAAATATGAACATCATGGCCATAAAGCAGATGATCATGAAGAGTTCCATCATGAACCAAACCATACGGGGGTTACAACCATGGGTAAAATTAGTCCTGTTTCAGCTAAATACATTGTTCACTCAACCATTGAGATTGATGGGGTTGTCGATAAGCCAGATGTTATCGGCGCTATTTTTGGCCAGACCGAAGGCTTGCTTGGCGCTGATCTAGAGCTGCGAGAGCTTCAGCGTTCTGGGCGCATTGGCAGAATTGAGGTTAATGTCGATACAAAAACGGGAAAGACAAAAGGGGAAATTATTGTTCCTTCTTCGCTCGATAAGGCAGAAACTGCCATTATCGCTGCTGCTTTCGAAATTATCCAGCGGATTGGCCCGTGCAATGCTAAAATTAAAGTCATCAAGATAGAGGACGTTCGTATTTCCAAGAGAAACTTTGTTGTTACTCGCGCAAAAGAGCTTCTTCGAGAGATGATTGACAGTGTCATGCCAGACTCTCAAGAGCTCGCAGACGAAGTCTCCTATTCTGTACGAGTTATGGAAGTAGGAGAGTACGGAAATGATCGCCTTCCAGCAGGCCCTGCCATTGACGAATCAGAAGAGATCATCCTCGTCGAGGGGCGCGCTGATGTATTAACCCTTCTGAAGCATGGCATTAAAAACGCTATTGCCATGAATGGGACGTCAGCTTCTCAAACGATTATTGATCTTTGTAAAAAGAAAGAAGTCACCGTATTTGTTGATGGCGATCGGGGAGGTGTTCTGAATATTAAGGAGCTTCTCCAAGTAGCATCCATTGACTTTGTGACACGAGCTCCAGATGGAAAGGAAGTAGAAGAATTGACCAAGAAGGAAATCCATCAAGCTCTTCGCGCAAAGGTTTCAGCAGAACAAATTCAGGATGAGCTTGAACATGCTAAACAGCTGCCGCATCAGCCACCACAACGTGGTTTTAATCAACAGCCCCAAGGTGGTCCACAGTATGGGCGTCAACTACGTCCAGGCATGTCTTCTCGTGGTCCGCCTGGAGTAGCGATGCAGCAAGCACCACCTGCACGACAGCAACGAACTGCTCTTAGCACGCCAGAACGTGACAAGTTCAAGGGAATGCTTGATGATCTCGTTGGAACACGGGGGGCGTTCATCCTTGACAACAAATTAAACATTCTTGGGAAAGTTCCTCTCAGCGAGCTTGTTCCAACGGTCAACAGCCTTGGCACTGGTGTCTATGCAGTTATCTTTGACGGAAGCGTAGATAAGGATATTCTCCAAACAGCTGAAAAATCGAGAGTAAGGTACCTCATTGGCATGGACTCCTCAATCCGACCAGGGGCGTCTAGCGTTCAGATCCTGACAGCAGAACAGCTGGCGTAAAAGGAGGATGGGCAAGGGAATAAGCAGATCGTTCATGTCTTTCATATCTTTCTTTTTCTTTTTGTTGTTCTTTTCTTCGTTGACCTTCTGCAGCAATAGCATCGAGGCATGTCCAAACGTGGCCATTTATCATCGAGAACGATTCCCCATTCTTAATGACGTGATCAAGTAATCGTGGTGTTGCCCAAACCAGCCTTCGTTCTTGATCGAGGAGGAAATTAATAGGGAGTAATACGTTTCCAACAACATACTTCCATATTTGCCTAAATGTTTCTTTATTATACCCTTCTGTTCTTGCAAGGACAGGAAAGGGCACGCCTTCTGCTACTCTTTTGACAATAGCTTCCTCTTTATCAAAAAGGAGGTACGCTGTTCCGACCTGTTCTGCTATGGGTTTAAATTCGGGTTGCGTATAGACATATTTAAGATAGTCTAGTTGTTCACCACAAGGGGCGCACCAGCTTGCTCCAATAGATATTAAAAGCCCTTTTCCCTCCTGTTGATCTGTAACTCCATCGATAGAAACAGGCATTCCAATACGTACTTCTTTAGTAACCCATCTGCTAACATCCAAAGTATCTTTTTCACCATATACAATTATTTCATGATTCGGCCACAGCTTTTTGTTTCTTTCAAGAAGTGCATCTAGTGGTGAAAGAGTTGGTGTTTGTGCTTGATTAGTATCAGCAGGGGCAGTGTGGGCATCCCTCTGTTCTTTTCCTTTGTTTGCTTCATCTGCTTTATTATCTTCTTGTCCTCCTTGTTTATACACATCAGAAGTTAGGTCTGTTTTTGGCTGGAGGAATCTACATGAGGCCCCAAGTAGAGTATATGCTCCTGCAAGTAAAAGGTCTCGTCTCCTAAGTTGGTACACAGGGTTCATATCAAAGAGAAACGCTTCGATGTATTTAAACCTTAGTGAGTCAACAGTGTTTAACCTTGTCTAAAAAAAGAATTGGGGACGCTGGGATTCGAACCCAGATCAGCCGGTCTCTTCATTGAAGCATGAGCTTCAACAGACCGTTTTGTTTATCATTGCTGCAGTAGCCAGGCACTGCACGGCATTCTGCAGCTCATCGCTCCATTGCTGGAGCCGGCTGTACTAGCCAGGTTATACTACGCCCCCATTGGGATTCCATTGAGGAATGGGCATTCTTTATAAGGATTTCGGGTGCTGCTGGGGATAATGATTTCTCATCGTTATTCATCTTCGATTTCAACAATATCATCTTCTTCCTGTCCTTGTTGTTTCTTCTTTATCTTTTGCTGTTCCTCTTTTCTCTTGAGCTGCTTGAGGATTGGTTCTTTTTTCTGTCTCATCTTTCTCATTCGTTGGATGTCCCTTATCATGAGGATGATCAATATACTAACACAGAGGAAGATGATGATACTGCTTAAGCCGATATTGAGAGTTACCTTCTTGATTGGCGTACCAATAGCTTTTCCTGTGGCACTGATCTTTCCGAAAAGGTTAGCTATTCCATTTTTGATTGAGGTTACTATGTTTACTGCGGTATGGCTCTCTGTTGGTTTCATGAGCACTGGTTCTTCTGGTGCCAACATTTCTTCTTTTTCTTTACCGGCTTCTTCCTGTGGTTCTTCAACTGGTTCTGTTGGTTCTTCTGGCTGGAACAGCTCTTTTCCTACTGGTGCTGGGAAGTCAAGATCGTAGAGTGGTGGATTGCTTACTGGTGTTGGGAGTTGTGGTGTTCTCTTTGGTTCTGATTTACCGCCACCTCCTCCGCCTCCACCACCAAGGCCTCCTCCTGGCTGTGCTGGTGCTTTGGGTATATTATCTCGCCCATCTCTTTCTTCTTCCTCTAGTGGTGTGATGTGAACGGTATCATTTGCATTTATTGTGGTATACCCTATTGCGTTACAAGTAATGTTATACTGGTAGATATCGTGCTGCCCGAAGGTTCTGTTATATCGATGTCGATTGTCTCCACTGAGGTTAAATAGCATAAGGTCTGATAAGGGGTCTCCTGCATCAGGCTCGAAACGGATTGTGCAGTTTGCTGATGGTATCGCTAATCCAGATGTGCTATTAATGTATGATGCATTAAACTGGGCGATCGTGCCTGCTACGTGCGGTCCTGTGTTGTCAATGGTGAGATTTGCGCTTCCTTCAGCAGTAAATCCAGAGAAGCTCGTGACGGTGAAGTTGAGCGTATTAGCCTGGCAGACAATGTTCGTACACTTTCCTATTGCCTCACAATCTGTTCCATTTGCTTGGATATCTGCTCTCGTGCTGAAGAATCCATTTCTGGTTGCGATGGTTGTTACAGGGCAGCTTACATTGTATATTGTAAGATCTGCTGTCCCATTGTAGTCAGCGTCAAGACTGATAAGATTGCTGGTGTTTACACTGATAAATAATGGATCGATGATAACAGTTGTATCGAAATCTGCAGTGCTTGCATTGATGTTATTCCTGTATCTTATTATTCCATAATCACTGCTCAGGGTTAGGTTTGCTACATTTTCAACGTTAGCAACAGCGCTGAAGTTTGTTGTCGCTGAATTATTACTAAACTTGCTGCTCGATGGCAGTATTTTTACAAACACCCTCGTCTCACTGGTGTTCGTTGTTGGGCTATTATCACTACATTGCACACTCCAGTTATGTCGCCCAGTACTGATTCCTTGGATTACTGTGCTGAAATTAGTGTTATTTGCAACGCCAAATCCAGTCTGATTCGCAGCTCCATCTAGATAGAGATCACAACTGATATTCGTGTCTTGATTCTCGATAACCTGCCACGTGAAGTTAATTGAGGTATTGATAATATTCGTGTTGTTATCAGGAATTACCAGGCTTATCGTTGGTGCTATTTCATCGACTCCTATGAATTCGGTGGTCTGGTTCATGTTAATGTTGGCGTTGGTGTCGTTGGCGATGATGGTTACATTATATCTGCCAGGTGTTGTTCCAAGGAGATAACTACCGTTGTAGATTCTTGTTCCGCCGGCCTGGGTTAGTGTTA
>JACOVM010000092.1 GCA_016177345.1 Candidatus Woesearchaeota archaeon
ATACCTACCTAGCCTTTCCTTGCCTAATATCGGGTCTTTTCTTCCAAGTAGCTCTAGCAGTTCATCCAATCTTTTGATATATGCGGGCATAGTATTTGCGTCGATGCCGGTGAAATCCTGTATTTCCTTAATGTTCTCTTTGCCTGCTGAAGCTGCCTGCAATATTGAATTGTATTTTGAATGTATCCGCACATTCTCGTATTCAAGTAGGTTTTTGGGCTCTTCAAACAGTTCAGCCCCTTTTTTTAGCAGTAATTCGTGAATTTTCTTATGGATATCACCTTCAGTTTTCTTTGCTTTTTCAAGATAATATGGTGTTCCTCCAAAAACAGCATAAGTTATGATTTTCTCTTCTTCTGGTAATTCCTTAAACATTAATCTGAAATCTGAATATTTAAATGGAGAAATCTTAAGCCTTGTTGCTCTTCCGTATAATGCTCCTGCTTTGCTGTTTGTTATCTTCTGAATCATGCCTATAGACGACCCAACCAGAATAAGCAGGATTTTTCTGTTTTTTAGTTTTTGATCCCAGTAATTTTGCAATTCTGTAATGAATTGGGGGGCAACTTCTAAGAATCTCTGAAATTCATCAATGATAAGGGCAAAATCAGATTCTGATTTTTCATAAATTAAATTTAGGAAGTCGCTAAAATCGGTAAATTTCCTGGTTTCACCTAGCTGCTCTTGAACTGTTTTTGATAAGGAGTCAAGTATTCCTTGTTTTTCTACAAGATCAACATAAAAATAGAGCTTATTGTTTGATAACGGTTTTATAAATTGCCGTATCAGTTCGGTCTTACCAACCCTTCTTCTTCCATAAACAACAAACATTTTTCCAGTCTGTAAATTAGCAAATTCATCTTTCAAGAGTTTCAATTCCTGCTTCCTATCGTAAAATGCTCTGTTGCCCATTTTATATTAACATAATAATGTTATAACATTAACAAATTAATGTTATATATAAATGTTTTGGATATCTCCAATTTTTAGAGATTTTGGGGTTTATGCTGTTTGGTCATTAAATAGCAGGTTTCAGAAAAATAACAATTGCTACTGTTTAGTAACGAAATATTTATAAACTACTGGCCATTTTTGGTGGGCTATAGGGGCACTTATGGACCACACTTACAAAATAGTCACATCGTTCACTGAGCAAACAGCTAGATCTCAAACTCCCCTTGAACAGCTCGTTCTTAATGTGGTTGCGAATCACCTTCCAGCAGATAGTGGTGGGGGAAGGATTGCTGTCCTTCTCGAACAAGATGGCAGGTTTGTTCCTCTTCTTGAGGCAGATCCCAGCCAGCAGACAACATCTATACTTTTTGAGGACGACGGGTTGGGATACGATGTTCGTTGGTTATCTGTTGAAGCCTCCTCAAAACTCTCTTCAGGCCAGAACGTTGGCCAATTCGGGCGTGGGCTAAAGGAAGCAGCTGCTGCAGCAATCCGCGCAGGAATCGACATGGAATACCAATCTCGAGATTGGAGAGCGAAACCGTATGCTCAGGAAGAAACTATTGATTATCAACTATTGAGGCGTCTTGGCTTTGAGGTTACCGTCAATGGCCAACGGCGAAGAGGGTCACGAACAGTCTTCCCTAATCCCCCTCCCACTCTTGTTGAGGAGGTATTTCAGCTTCCAATGAAGGCTCTTGCTTTCAATCAAGATTGCAAAGTACGTCACGCAATGACTCATCCAGATATTTATAATTATGAAGATGTGGTACGACTCTATCGGCTGCAAGCGAATCGGGGATACGCATCAAGAATCGTAGAAGCAGGGCCTATTCCTCCCTCCGTGTATATTAAAGGGATGCGTGTCAAGCCTGTGGATGCGATCTGTAGCTATGATTTAGGCATTGAAGAAATCATCATCGAGCGCAACGATGCAGATAGAAAGAAGATGCTGAAAGAAATCGGAGTGCTGCTCAAAACCTGCTCTTCCCAGGGGGTTATCAGGCAAATATTGCTGGAAGCACAGCGCGATCCCGAGAAGAAATACCTGGAATTTGAGGCACTTCAACAGCTCAATGAAGAATCGTCAGATCAAGAGCAGGTGGCACAAAAAGACTATGCTGCATTTAAAGAAATAACACGCTATGGCCTCAGAACTTTTTTTGATGCGAATCAATTAAAGTCGAACCGGTGGGCTGCGGTATTTAGTCAGGTATTTCGTGATGGAGATAAACTTCCTATTCTCGCTTCAGATGATACAAACAGCAATAACGATGCAGTTCATGATGGGTACATCCCGATTCACCTTCCAAATAGTGTTAGGCGCTACTTAATAGATCGTGGAGTACCTACCGTTAAGAATCTTGAACGACAAAAAGAATACCGCTGGGTTTCACTCGATGACTTAACAGCTGAAGAGCGAGACGTCCTTGGCTTAGCACGCAGAATCACAGAGATTGTCTGCCCTGACCCTGCTCAACGGCCAACGTACGAGCTTCGAGTATACTCCGGGGTGTTTACCCAACAAGGAAGAGAACTAGAGTCAAACCTTGGCTTGACTGAAAAAAAGGAGGGTGGGCACTATATCAGCATTAAACGATCACAATTGGCAGACAGAAAGGGATTTATACGAACGTTCTTTCATGAGCTGGGCCACGTCATCACTGATGTTGGCGATTTCGATCGGAGATTCGCTGACTTTTTCGTCATGTTTGGGGCAGAAAAGATCGATGAACAGCTCGCTCAAACAAAAACTCAAGAGAGATCAGGAATGAAACACCTCTGGCGAAGAATAGCTGGGCTATGGGGGAAATGATGAGAACTCTTTTTCCCAATCGTCAGGACGTTGCTGCGCTCCATGAGAAAGCAGAAGCTCCCCAGCGGGCAAGAAGCCAAGGGTTTTCTTTGGATGATATCCGCTACCATGTGACAGACATGGAACAAACTAATAATATTGGAAGGATTTTTGGCGATGAATTAGCTATGGCGAGCGTCGTTCATTTTTTGAGCCCTAGCCATCTGGAATTGTCTGATGGGCCATTTAGTGATAAGCCAGATCAGTTGGATCAGCCAGAACAGCGTACATATCGTCCAAGCCAAAAATGGGAAAGGACGAGAGTCATGCTGCCTTGCGCTTTTCCTAAACCAGATGGAGGTAGAGAGATATACGGGTTTAGCGCGTTCTACAATTCCATTTCCACGACAGATCTTCGGGATCTTGCTCTCTATTTCGCTGATTTTGGGGCTGCTTTTGTTGCTTCTCCTGCCCAGCTTCAGGATGATCTTTTTAAGGGTATGACACCTCTGCAATTTGGTATAAGCTATCAAGAAAATCTTGGGGCGCGAGAGGCAGAATTTTATCCCTTAGCCATCTGCTTAACACAGAGCCCTGTTGTTCTATTGGGGGGTAATGTTCGGAAAAATCCTTTTTACTGGCGCTATTTTGAAGACCAAAAAACACTAAAAGAGATGCTGCATGCAGAGATTAAAGGGATTAGGTTCACGCTGGATCCGAGACTGGATAGAACTCATTTTATGAATGATGAAGTAGAGTATCAACTCTGGGGGGCATTGCAATCTAGGACTGTCGACATTCAGAGATTTTATAGTGCTAAATATAGTGCTAAACAACCGTTAATAGAAAGGCTTGCAGGGTGGGCAAACAAATGGTTTGAAAGGGTGGGCTTTGGCCGAGTATTCGATGAAAAATCGTATCAGTTTCCTTTCAACTATTATGGCAAAACGTATCAAGTAACAGTGCCGCGGCCTTTGCCCTCATTAACGCTGGAGACCTTTGTACAAAAAATGATGCAGGAAATGCCTGATGAAGAAAAAGAATTTGCCCAACAGGTATGGGATGGAATTCAGCCTGTTGCAGTTTCTGAGCTGTTAAAGGTTCACCATGAGCTGCCACAAAAAAGATATGGGTCGTTCACGGAACTTGCAAAAATTCCTGCTAGGCGTTATGACGATATGTTACGAGCACATGAAAAGCTGTTCATGATATGGAGAGATCAGACCTTAGCAGGATACGAACGAAAACCAGGTATTTTGTTTCATGAGGATCAAGAAGGACAAGTGAGCGTAACAGTGGAAGGCGCGTCCTATTCACCAAAAGAAGGAGTATTATATGACCATACACTTTGTGGAAGCCGTGCCCTTCTCTTGTTTAATCCTAAGTTCTATCACCAAGTATTAGATGAGATCGCCTCTTGGAAAAATGTGAACGCTCAAACGCTGCTGATAACTCATCGCTATAGAGTAGCAGAGATCATGGAAAAGACACCAGAACTAGGTGAAGATATCCTCAGAACAATCGGAGAGAGGATTGAGGCGTGCAGGGGACAACAATGAGAGAGCTATTTCCAACCAAATTCACTCTTCCAGGCCAGCGAGAAGAGGCTAGTGATCCTGAACGAGGGCATCAATTTAGGCTAGATGATATCCGATATGAATACACAGGACAAGAACTGCTCAATGGCAATGCGAGAAATGAGGGGGATGTGACTCATGTTCATAATGAGGTTTTAAAATTTGTCGATGCTGACCATATTGATCTTTCTAATGGGCCATTTGATACTGTTCCTGACGTTCCCCTGAATAGGCCTTCTCATGCGTATCATCGTTGGCTGCGAGGCAGGGCGATGATGCCATGCTGGTTTCCAAAACCAAATGGAGGAAGGGAGGTTTACGCTTTCACTGTTTTCCACAATGCATTAAGCTTGGATGTCCGAAACCTTGCTCATCATCTTCGAGACCATGGCACGATATTTGCTGCTAATTCCCAAGAGATGCAGTTAGAGTGGAAAGACGATCCTGTGCATGGATTGCTTGGGCCAGACTATGAGAATTATGAAGGCCATGATCTTTATCCTATAGCAACGTGCTTGACAGACTGCCCAACAGTTCTTCTCGATGGAGAAGTGCTTATCAATCCCTTTTTCAAGCACTTGAGAAAGAGCAGGCTTGCAGAACTTGTTCGAGAGGACTTGAGAATGACTCAGGAAGACGCTTGGTATAGAAACATTACAGGTAGATGGGCTCGGGCTAATCCCCCGCTTGATCCTCCGGGTCAGGACAATGGTGAAATGGATTATCAATTTTGGGGGGCTATGAGGAATCGAGCTCAGGACATTCAGCGTTTCTACGATCAGCAACGAGGAACCTGGCAGAGAAGGCTCGTTGGGGTGCTCCATCTTGGCTGGCTTTTGCCAGAAAAGAAATACACCTTTACGTTCCACTATTACGGCCGAGAGCATAGTATCATTGTTCTTCAGCCACTCCCGCCAGGCCTTGGGCTAGAAAAATATGTCAGCAAAATGATTGATGCCATGGCAGAAGATGAACAAAAGGTTGCACGAAGAATCTTGGAAGGAATGAAACCCGTTCCTGTGCATGATACGTTAAGGGTGCATCACGAACTATCTCAAAAAAGCCAAGGCCCATTTTCTGAGCAGAAGCAGATTCCAGCTTATCATTACAAGGGGATGCTGCGAGCTCATGAAGCAATGTTCAGGCTCTGGCAGCAGCAAGTGGTAGCAAGATATAATCAAACGCCGAAGTTTGAGTTCGATGTTCAGGAAGGTGGAGTTGGGGGAATTGCTGAAACAGCAACTATTATTCCAGCAGGCGCCCACTACGAACAAAAATGTTCAGGAAGTCAAACCGGTTATGGTTACGGAAGTCGTGCCCTTCTTTTGTTTAATCCACAATTTTACCGGCAAGTGCTGGATGAGATTGCTGCATGGAAAAGCCCAGGAGCACGGTCACTCTTAGTCGATCATCATCATCGAGTAACAGAGATGATGGCAAAAACACCAAGCTTAGGAGATGACATTCTCAAGACGGTTGAAGAAAGGATTAGGGCGTGCCAGGCTGAACAAAACAGTGCTTAAAACTATCACGTCAGAATCTGCTTATCACCATTTTCATTCTTATCCATGTCGTAGTGACAGGTTAAGTTTCTTGTTTTTTCCACCATGCTTTTCACAACCTTTAAAAAGGAAGCCATAACTTAAAGCCATTATCGTGGGGAGCAAACACGCGAAAAAAAGAAGGGGTTTAGGGCTTCTTTATACCTCGCTTTATTCCATAGTTACGAACTGACATACGAACTCATTTGGGTAGGTGGAATGACAAAAATCAATACCTTAGTCCTGCACGGCTTTAAGTCGTTTGCCAAACGCACAGAGCTCGTCTTTGGAGACCAGTTTAATTGCGTTCTCGGCCCTAATGGGAGCGGGAAGTCGAACATTATTGATGCGCTCTGCTTTGTTCTAGGAAAAAGCTCGGCAAAAGCCTTGCGCAGCGAAAAATCTGCAAACCTTATCTATAACGGGGGCAAGACCAAGCAGCCAGCAAAGTTTGGCGAGGTCTCTATTTTCTTTGATAACTCAGACAAGGAGTTCCCTACCGATGACAAAGAAGTGAAGGTAACAAGAATTGTTCGCCAAAATGGCAATAGCGTTTACAAAATCAATGATGAGGCCAGAACAAGGCAACAAGTTTTAGAGATGCTTTCCCTTGCCAGGATCGAGCCTGAAGGCCACAACATCATCCTTCAGGGAGATATAGTCCACTTTACGGAGATGCCGCCAGAAGAGCGCAGGCTTATCCTTGAAGAGATCTCCGGTGTTTCCGTCTACGAAGACAAAAAGCAGAAGGCGCTGCATGACCTTGAAAAAGTAGGAGAGCGCCTCAAGGAATGCGACATCATCCTCAAAGAGCGCCATTCCCGCCTCAATGAGCTGAAAAACGAGCGCGACCAAGCCGTGAAGCATAAGGACCTTCATGATAAGATCAAGAAAAACAAGGCGTCGCTCCTCTACCAGCAGGTTTCCAGAAAAACAGATGAACAGAATGATTTCCAAGATAAAATCAAAAAAAGCAAAGAGCAGCAAGACGAAAAGCAGGGCGATATTAATAGCATCAAAAAGAAAATCCAGGATTCACGAGACGAAATCAGCGAGATCAATAAAGAGATTGAAACAAAAGGCGAAAAAGACCAGGTTGCCATTCACAAGGAGGTTGAGAAGCTCAAGGTTGATATTGCATCATCCATCAATCGCCAGGAATCCCTTGCTGTGGAAATGAAGAAAGTAGAGGAGCGCAAGCAGCAGCTTATCCTCAATAAAAAAGAGGTTGAGGAAAAAATAAAAGAGATTGAGCAGCAGTCAAAACAATTTCAGAATGATATCCATTCCCGGCAGAAAGAGCAGGACATGCTTCAAAGGAGAATAGAAGAATTCCGCAAAAAGCACAGCTTGGACAATGCAGGAGATTTAGAAAAGAGCATTGACAAGCTGGACAAGGATGCGGAGGAGCTTCAAAAGAAAATCCAGGACCTTCGCGCCCAGCAGCAAGATGCCCTCCGGGAAAAAGACAAGCTTGAATTCCAGATCAAAACGATTGAAGACCGCGTTCTCAAAGTTCTTGAAGTAGAAAAGGAAAACAAGGCGCAGATCGATGAGCTCAAGCAGAAAAAAGCAGAGTTCAAAAAGCTGACCGTGGAATTGAGCCAGATGTTGAACAACGATGCCTCTCTCGCAGCACAGCTCACCAATGCGCGGCAGAGCCTGCTTCAGGCAACGGAAGACCTTTCCAGGCTCCGCGCAAAAAACATTTCTATTCAGGAAAGCCTCGGTGCCGATCTTGCCGTGCGCGAAATCCTGAACCAAAAAAAAGATATTTCCGGCATTTATGGAACAGTTGCTGAGCTCGGAGAAGTATCTTCCAAATACTCATTAGCGCTTGAAATTGCCGCAGGAACAAAGCTCAAAAGCATCGTCGTAAAAGATGACGCTGTTGCTGCCCAGTGCATTAAATATCTCAAGGACAGAAAGCTTGGCATTGCCACCTTCCTTCCCCTCAACAAGGTAAAGCCAGTTGCACCAAATAATGATGTTCTTGCGCTCAAAAAAACAGAGGGGGTGCATGGCCTTGCTACTGACCTTGTTTCGTATGATCCAAAACTAAAAAATATATTCAGCTACGTGTTCGGCAATACCCTTGTTGTGGACAACATTAATGTTGCGCGACGCATCGGCGTCGGCAAGGCGAAAATGGTAACTATTGAGGGAGATCTTACTGAGCTTTCAGGCGCCATGCAGGGTGGCTATCGCCAGAAGCGCGCTGGCGTTGGCTTCCAGGATAAGGAGCTCGCTAAAGACATCGCCAGCCACGAAATTAAGCTTACTGACACCCAGCACATTATTTCCCGCTTAGAAAAAGAGAAGAGAGAAAGTGAGGATGCTATTGCCCGTTACCGAGAGCTCAAAGCAAGCCTTGAAGGAGATATTATCAAGATTGAGAAAAGCCTCCATCTTGATCATGGAGACCTTGAAGCATCCAAAAAAGAGCAGAAAGAGCTTCAACAACAACTTGGAAAAATAGAAAAAACAATCCAAGATGTCCAGCAAAAAATTTCTGATGTGAACAGAGACCTTGCAACGAACAAAATCGAGCGGCAGAAGCTCCGCCAGCAAATCACCGATCTCCGCAATCCCATACTTCTCGCTGAATTGAATGCCTTTGAGGAGAAACGCCAGGACCTACGGTCAAAGATCGTTGAGAAGGAGACAGAAGTCAAAAACTTTGATGCCCAAGCCCAAAACATTCACCAGCCAGAAATAGAGAAGATTACAAAAATCATCAAGCAGCACGAGAAAGAGCAGGATGACTTCAAAAAAGAGCTGGTCAGCCTTTCCAAGCGAATGGATGATATGAAGAAAGACCTCAAGCAGAAGGAAGAGCAGCAGCAAAAATTTCACGAACAATTCAAGGGCTTGTTCACCAAGCGGTCAAAGATCGAAGAAAACATCCAGTCTTATGACAAAAGACTAGAAGAAGCATATGATGTCCACCGCAAGGTTGAGCTGCGAACAAATGCGCTATCCTTAGAGCTTGCAAAGGTTACTGCAGAGTTCAATGCCTTCCAGGAAGAATACAAGCAATACGAAGGGGTTGAGGTGTTTAAGACAAAATCAGAGGCAGACCTTCGAAAGGAAATTGGTATTTATGAGGGCGTGCTTACTAGAATGGGCAGCGTCAACATGAAGGCCCTTGAAATCTACGACACTGCTGAGCATGAATATCAGGAATTAGTCAAGAAAAAAGAAAAGCTTGGGCTCGAAAAAGAAGACATTTTACTGCTCATGAACGAGATTGAGACAAAAAAGAAAGACCTGTTCATGACCGCCTTTGAGATTGTCAACAAGAACTTCCAAACCATCTTTGGGGCGCTCACGACAAAAGGGGAAGCGTCGATCGTGCTCGAAAATCCAGAGCGGCCATTCGATGCTGGCGCCCTAATCAAAGTCAAGCTGACCAGCAACAAGTTTATGGACATTAGGAGCTTGTCTGGCGGAGAAAAAACGCTGACAGCCCTTGCATTCATCTTTGCCATCCAAGAGCATGAGCCAGCATCATTCTACATCATGGACGAGGTTGATGCTGCGCTTGATAAACGAAATTCAGATAGGCTTGCAAAGCTGGTTAGAAAATACACTGAGAGGGCACAATATGTTGTCATCTCTCACAATGACGGAATTATTTCTGAAGCAGACCGGCTCTACGGCATTGCCATGGACGAGCACGGCATCAGCTCAGTAACGAGCTTGAAGGTTTGATGCGGTTGATAGACAAGTAGGTTTGGTAGATGAGTGTGGTTGATAATTTTCTGAAAAATTAAGCATACCGTCCAATATATTCCATCTAACAGTTACACAGGTATTTTAGAATCTGCGGTGGCATGCCATACTGAAGGCAATCGTCTCGAATAGCACGAACCATCGTCATCTTTGGAAGAACAGCAGCTAATAGCTCTATTCCACTCTTACTATTGGGGTTACCCTCCTGAAGGCTGCTAGCGGAGAGCTGTTCTGGCCTTTTCCCTCGTTGTCGGTAATAAAGATGATCAGTTAATTGCAGGAATACAGGGTAGCCCAGGGGTGTTAGCTGGACATTAACAACAGGCAGCTGAACAATTCCGTCCCCATCTGGTACTGCAGCAGCATACTCTCGCCGAATAGTAAGTACGCTTGCGTCAGTGTAAAATGTAGAACGCATCAGTTCTTCCCCTTTATAGTCAGGGGTGAGTTCTCTGACGCTTGACCCTGCTTTGATAATGAGGCCTTTCACTTGCAGTATCGCTTCTTTCATCGCCTGATTAGGTGTAAGGTCCCAAAAGGAGTCATCAGTAACGATGCCTGGAAAAAAATCTACAAAGATCCGGCTAATGTCCTCTTGTTCAGATGCTTCGTTTGCTGCCATGGTGCTGAAATATCGCCGAAAGATTTGTTGTGGTATTTAAGCTTTATGCAAGCGTTGTTACACGCTGTTATATTATACCAAAAAGACATCAGTATACTAAAGAGATATCCGCCAGGTAATCACGCAAAAACACTAAACAGAACTCTCATTGTTATCGTCAGCAAAAGCCAGTACGTTGCGTGCAGTAGGCAGATATGGCCCATCACGTTCCCAATATTCTTAGAGTAATCCCAATACCTCCTTCCAAGGATATGGACGCAAAACAAGCCAGAAAGAAACTCAAAGAGGAGGATCATTGGCCATGTTAGGAGTACGTGCATTAACCAGGAGCCTGGAAGATATTGGAAAGACAAGACCATGATGAGCCCGCCAATGCCATACGATGGGGCGAAGAATGGAAAATATGTTCCCCGAGTGTATCGCTTGGCTTCGAGTGATCTATATCCAGTATCAATTCCCCAGCCAAGCAAGCCAAAGAGCACAAACAAGGCAATGTAGTTGTTTGCGTTGGAGAGAAAGGGAATCTGCATCATCTCACGCCCGCAGCACGTCATCAATCTCCTGGCATAGCCCATGGATGGTTTTCTTCCAGGAGTATCGGTGCAGCACGGTTGCTCTTGCTGCTAACCCGATAGTGGCGCGGGCATGTTCTGTTTCGATCAATTGCGCAAGCTTCCTTGCTAATTGCTGGGCATCTCCTATTGGAAAAAAATAGCCGTTTTTTCCGTCAGTAATATATTCTTTGATGTGGCCAACATTCGTGGAGACAACCGGGAGGCCGCAGCTCATCGCCTCTAATGTGGAAAGTGATGAAGTCTCGGTATGGCTCGGCATGACGTAGATGTCCATTGCTTGAAGGTAGCGATGAATGTCATTCGTGTGAGGAACGTGGATAACATCATCAAGGGCTGAAAAGACCTCTCGTAGAGGAATTCCCCGGCCAATAATCAAGAGCTTGAGGTTCATGTATCTCTCTTTGAGCTTTCGAAATGCAGTGTATAATGTTGGTAAGTCCTTTTCTCGTGCAACCCTTCCACTAAATCCAATAATGACATCATCAGGGTGAATATGGACTGCCTGTTTTGCCCGCGCCTTATCTGAGGGAGGAACAAAATAGTCAGTATTTACCCCAAGATGAACAGTGTGCTTTCTCGCAGCAACTCCGATCTCGTCTAATTTGTCTGCCGTGTCCTTCGATGGAACAAGAAGAAGGTCTGGCTTGTTGTACATCCAGCGGCAAAACCATTTTGCTGCAACTTCAAGCAGCTTTTTGCATTGGTTGACGCTTTTTGGCACAAGCTCCCATTCAGTGGAATGGATATACGTGATGAGTGGCTTCTTCATTTTTTTTGCGCATCGTATCGCTGTCACCCCAATGGGGCCCAGAGTTTGAGTAAACACGCCATCACTTATGCTTACTACGCGTTGCACCTTCTTTGTTGAAAAAGCTGGAACCTGGTAATCCCCAAATCTCCTCTTTGTTAATGGGAGATAAATAATGTGCACTCCCGCAATAGGGTGTTTCTCTCCTGGAAAGTCTGGAACGATAAGCGTGATCGTGTATTTTTTGGACAAGTCGGGAAGCACTTCAGAAAGAAAGCGTGCAATGCCATCCCATCTTGGAAGATAGCAGTCGCTAGCGATGAGGAGCTTTTTTTTGATTTCGTTGGTTTCCTGAACCGCTCTTTCTTCCTTACTATCTCTTTTAGCCTCTCCTTTCTCTTTTTTTATTTCTTTTTTTAGCTCTGCCATCGGTATGTCCTCAGTACACCCTCATTGGATTTTTTCTTCTTTTAATTATCTCAATCATTCTATTTATTATCTCATCTTGTAGAATACTTCACCATATTTTACCTTGTTCTTTCGCCCGTTGCTGATGGCCTTCCAATAAATGCTCCATTTCAGGGAGAGCATGGCCAGCCTCTGGCTTCGAAAGCATTTGAGCGCCTTCAGTTTTGTCTTGAACGTGTCGGAAATATCAACAACCACCTTTGGAACGTCGCGCTTTGAAATATTCACCGGGTTCCATACCTCAAAAGAGTAAAGGTCTCCGGTGTATTTTGTTTCTTCACAGAACTGGTCCACTAAACTAAATACTATACTGTGGTCTGGAAGAGGGTCGTCAACAGCATGGGTGTATATTTTTGTTGGCTTGTATTTTTTGAAAAGTTCCTTGAGTTTTTCTTTCATGTTTTTTTCTTCAAACTCCTCCTTGAACTTACCCTCAGAAAGCCCTAGAAAAATGGTGTCTTTTGCCCCAATAACCGTTGATGCCATTTCTGACTCTGCTTTTCGCAAGGAGGCAATGTAATACGGCTTAAGCCAGGGGTGGGACATTTCGCCGTATGAAAAGATAACAATGCTCACTGCCTTCCCCTCTTTTGCATATTTTGCTATGGTCCCCCCGCAGCCCAGGATTTGGTCGTCGGAATGGGCGCATAACACAAGAACAGACTCTTTCACTCCAGTATTTACCATGCGTTTCTACCTCGGGCAGAGTGTTTATATAGTTTGCCATGGGCTTGCTGAACTGTTTAGTTAACTTTAAAAAGAAACTGCTGTTCCATGCCGTTGCGCGCCGGTAGTCTAATGGTTATGATTCCGGCCTTCCAAGAGAACAGGAAGGGCTGTTATCGAAGCGAGCCGGTGGTCCGGGTTCGAATCCCGGCCGGCGCAATTTCTTGGCAAATACCCCATCAGGAACCAACAACACAGTATCTGATGAGTGGGGCTGAGCGAAGCGAATGCCCACAGTAGCTTTTTCTCCCTCATTGCACAACTATATTGTACTATCGGGAGAAAAAGCTACTGCTTTTTAAGAAAATTCTTGCATCGTCACAACTAGCCAGACGTGTAGCTAGAGGCTCCTCACTACGCTCGGAGCCCCCAAATCGTTATGACAGCTCGAAGTTTTGTGCAGGTCCCTGGAATCATGCTTTTGCGCTGCGAAGATACAACAGGGAGGGGTATGCGCAAAACTCGCCCTCAGGGTTTACACACAGTACTGGATACTGAAACAGGAGCGATGCGAATTTTGGCTCAGAACCACAAAAGTAATGGCGAACACGAGATTTATGCCCGCCCTCGCGTCAAGCCATTGTGCTGCGGAGGTACGACAGGGAGAGGTCCACGCAAAACTCACCTTCAGTGGTATACCTTGTATAGGATGCTGAAACAGAAGAGATACAAGTTTTGGACCTAAACAAAGTTTAGGCACGGCGGCGCCAAAAATCTGTGTTTTTTAGTCAAAAGCAACATTTTACAACTAAAAGAGAAGAAATTTTCTACTAAGTCTCAACGGCACAAACTTTATATAGTGGCCAACCCAAAAGAAGGTTATGGAATGGACAAAAGTTCTCTATGCCCTGATCATCACGCTGTTGTACATCCCACTTGCCTTTATGGGTGCGAATGTGTTCTTTCCAAAATTTGACCAATTTGATTATTATCAAGGAAAGGACTGTTATGCTCCGATGCAAAGGGCGATGCCTGACGGGAAGGTTTCTACAGAAGAGCAGCTTGCCTATGACCAACGTGTTCGCGAATGCAATGAGGCTCAAGAAAAAGAGCGAAAGGCGTGGGAGGAGAAAAAGCGAACGTACGACTCACAAAAATATATCTTCATTGTTGCCGTTAACCTAGTTGCGCTCTTGGCAGCCATTTTTATCACGCTCGATACCAGTATTCTCTTTGGCTTATTCCTTGGATCAACAATAACAACATTCTTTAGCACGTGGATTTACTTCAATACCAAGTCAAAAATTGGGTTTATTGTGCTTGTGGTCATCTTTATTGCCAGCGTCTATTTTGTGAACAGGCAAAAATCAATAGTGTGGAAGAAGCTCAAGAAGCGATGATCCACAATGTACTTTGGTACAATGTACTTTAGTATCTTTCATTCAAAATCCTCATGCCTTATCCTCCTCATCCAGGACAGATTGCGCAATGCCAGACCTTAACTCCAAATGTGAAGAAGATGCTGGCAAAGAATGCGCTTAGCGCAGTGTTTTTCCTTATTATTCTCATCGTGTTGATTCTCGTCCTTCACTGGACTGTCGGGTTAGGAATTTTTCTCATTCCCCTTGAGTCATTTGGAATATCAGTAAACACCACATCATTACTTTGGGGAATGATTTTCCTTAGTATGTTTCTCTTCATTGGTTTGCTCGCTGCAAGCTACCTCCTCACCGGAAATGCAAGATACGAATTTTATCCAGACAAGCTTATCGCGTACCGTCCATCGTTTCTGGTCTTTCTTTCTGATACAGAGGTGCCGTACGAAAACATTCTTCGCCTTTCATTTTCAGCAGATGACTTTTTTGATTCTCTTCTCCGAACAGGAACAATTATTGTTGAACTGACAGGAATGCACCATCAGCACCTTAACCTTCCCTGCGTGGATGATGTCGAACAGCGAGCTCGTTACGTCACCTCTATTATCCAGCAGTACCAGCTTACGAGACAGGCAAAGTTTACCGAAGAATACCGCATCAGCGGAATTTTTGATAAAGAGAACTATTATGTTCAGCCGTAGAATGTTCGGTAGGCTCCCGGATTATTTTTCAAATTATACTTATTTTTCAAATTATTCAACTCATCTTGGAAGTGCGTGCTCAAGCTGCTTGAGGAATTGTTCCATGTCTTCCTCTTTTACGCAGGCACCGCAAGCATGTTCATGCCCACCCCCATATCCTGAAACGCCAGCCAGGGCTTTTTCCAGCATGGGGCGAAGAACAACCTTTGACGCCCTCAGGCTCAGCTTGTACTCGCCACCTTTTCTTCGCCCAACAACAATAATCTTTTTTGGAAAGAGATAAAGGAGCTCGTTTGACAATTCCTTCGTAAAACTTATGTTCTCATCATCGTACAAGTGGAGTAGTATTTTTTTCCTCGTTTTTTTCTTAACAGCCTGCTGAAGGAGAGCATTATACTCCTGTTCAACACGCTGGGCTTTTTCGTAAATGATTTTTCCTTCTTTGCTTTCCTTTCGCAATATCTCATATGGGCTCTGGAGGCGAGTCATGATGGACATGCAAGACCTTACATCGCTCATGCTTCCCTTGAGCATGAAGGATATCATCTTTACAAGCCTGCCTATGTCAGAAGCAAACAACGCATCTTCTGGCTTCTTAATCTTTTTTGGGAGAAGGTCAGGGTATTGCTTTCTGAATTGGTCCATCAGCTTTTTTGGGAATTGCCAGTCACCAACGATGCCGATCATCGCCACCCACAAGTCCTGCTTGACAACATGGTAACAATTCTCTGATGTGCAGGTAATATCTGTCGGATCATGAGTTCTTGGATTGTAGTACCTCACCCGCTCCCGCTCAAATGGCCCGTGATGGTCAATCCAGATCACTGGGACG
>JACOVM010000101.1 GCA_016177345.1 Candidatus Woesearchaeota archaeon
AAATGTCAGCCTGATTTGGGGCGCCGCCGTGCCTAAACTTTGTTTAGGTCTCTTTTATTCCCCACCTCGCCCAGGCATGGTGGGGAATAAAAGAGAATTTTCTGAGAAAATCACGGCGGCGCCCCAAATCTGTGTTTTTTAGTCAAATACAATGATTTGACGACTAAAACTGCAAAGAGAGTTTCTACAGAGCCATTTTTGGCTCCCCCCCCTCCTTTTTTATACATATACAGTATTATTGGTTAAATTTATATACAATTACAGTATTTTTAAGGTGTTTTGGCGAAAAAGAAGGGAAAAAATACGGCAGATAGTACTAGAACCTCTCCTTTTGCTAGTTTTGAAACTTCGAAAAACAGCCAAGAAACCTTAACCGCGCTTCTTCAATACCTTAAACAAGAAAAAGGGCTTACGCTGCAACAACTTCTCCAAGCATACCACGAACAACCACAACAAGACCACGTCCCAATCCAAATATTCTCCTTCTCGTTAAGCCCAGCAGAGAGCATAACAAAATACCTCAAAGAAGTACGCAAACTAAAATTCAGAGAAATAGGAAAAATCCTCAACAGAAACGAACGAACAGCATGGATCAACTACCGAGGAGTACAACGAAAACATCCAGCACCATTCGTTCTTGATCAACCATACCTCTCCATCCCCTTAAATGTTTTCGCTGACCGCTCACTCAGCATTCTCGAACACGTTATCGTTCACCTTCATACAACCCTGTCCTTCTCGGTAAAAGACATCGCCAAGATTCTCAACAGGCACCCCAGCATCATTCACACTTGCCTCTCTCGCGCCAAAACAAAAGAGGTAAAACCAAAACAATGAGTAGAGATAACCCTAACCGGAATACTGCACTGAATTGGAGTATCGCAGTACTCTTAGGAATCTTCTTCTTGACCATGCTCTACTCAAACCCAAGTATTACTGGAAGCGCTATCGGAACAAATTCAAGCACGACACCAACAGCGCTCTATCCAGTAACACAAGGAACAGTAACCTTCGACAAGCAACTACTGCCACTGGGAACATATGTTGAGGTAAGAATTGAAGGTAAAACGTACCAGAAGAACATCATCAGCTTCATCGAAGAAGATCCAGCCGTAATTAACTTTGAAGGAGCTGGAATCTACGGATACGATATGCCGTTGACCGTTGACCTCAGTAAATTCTACATTGAATTGCCGGAGGGAACGTATCAAGCAACAGTGTCGCTCATTTACGACAATAACTTGCTTGATAGAACAAGTACAGAGATCATTGTTGTTGCGCCAGTTGAAGAAGAGACTATAGAAGCAACAGAGACATCACTAATACCAACAAAGACACCACAAGAACAAACAACAACTGAGTCAGGCAGCAGTGAAGAACAAATAACATCGGAAATACCAATTGATACAACAAGTACAAAAACAATAGCCCCAACAACACAAGAACAGCCATTGGACATCCCAATAGACCAACCAGGATTTGCACAAAACGACAGTTTCAAAACTGAAGAAAATGCGAATACAACGACACAGGCAGGATTCGATAATGGAACCTATATCAATACACACTTTAATACAACAATCAATGCACTAATCCTCAATAGCAGCAATCTCATCGGATCATACGCGTCACAAATATTTGATGCTGGGCAAACCGCGACCTGGAGAAACATCACCTGGGTAGCGAATATAACTGGAAGCTTGCCCAATAATGGTACGATAGAAACTGGAAATGATGCAGTGAATATGACAGGCAACGTCCTTCTCTACCACCTCAATAACGAATCTGCTTATGGCGAAAATCTTACTCAAGTGTACGATTTCAGCGGAAATGGAAATAATGGAACTTGGAATGGGGGCGGCAATTCAAGCGCAACACCATTCACCGGAGCGCTTGGACCATACGCTGGCCGAGTTGGAGCTGTCGGTCTTAATGATGATATTTCTACGAATGCTAACTTTGCCACGTTTGAGATTGGAACCGTAAGCTTATGGCTTAATCGAATGGTAGATCAAGGAATTGCTAATGAAAGAGTTCTTGGAATTGATGATGAGTTTGAGCTTGTTATTGGTACAGATCAAATTAGTTGCCAATTCTTTAGAGCAGGAACAGTAAATAATACCAACGCGGCACAAATAGCCACCAGCAGATGGTACCACCTTGTTTGTACGTGGAATAATGACACTGGAACAACGTCACTGTATATAAACGGGGCAATTAATGTTACTTATACCGACCTTGATGGTTCACCAGATACATCAAACACACTATATATGGGAGACTCTGGAAGTGCAGGAGCAGCAAGAAATCAAAATATGGATGGAATCATTGATGAAGTAGCAATCTGGAACAGAACACTATCAGCAGCGGAAATTAGTACGTTATACCAACGAGGACTGAAACACCTAAATCTCTCCGTACGATCATGCGACGATTCAGCTTGTAGTGGAGAAAGCTACGTTGATGTTAATGAGAGCAGCCCAGTAACCCTAACGGCCAGTGACCAAAGATACTTCCAATACAACTTCTCATTCTGGAGTAATACCTCCGGAAATAGTTCTGGCATATATAACGTCAGCATTGATTACAACATCACGAGTACTACACAGGCACCAGCAGTCACCGCACTCGTACCAACAAATAATACAAGCTTTAACGTATCAGTAACTATAGAAATCGCAGCGAACGTTACCGATGATGGAACTGTGGATACAGTTATGGCTAATATCACCAACAGCACCAGCAACACCACACTAATAACCCTCACCCAAGCAGGAGGAACAAGAATCTACAACAATACATATACAATACCAAATAACAGCACAGGGGTATATAACATTACAATCATTGCTAATGATACGAATGGTAACATCAATATGAACCAGACCAGCCAGTTTAATGCAGTAGACCAAACACCACCAGCCAT
>JACOVM010000099.1 GCA_016177345.1 Candidatus Woesearchaeota archaeon
ACGAAAACTTTAAATATAAGTTAAGCATCCCTTTAGCCATGAACCTTGACGCACTGCGAAACATAGGCCTCACGGAGAACGAGATCAAAATATACCTCAATCTGCTCAAGGCCGGGTTAAGCACTGCATACGATATTGGCAAGAAGACAGGCATTTACCGAGTGCATGTTTATGATAAGCTTGAACAGCTCATGGATAAAGGCCTTGTTACTCATGTCTATAAGGGAGCTAAAAAATACTTCCAAGCCACCCACCCCAGTAAAATAAAACAATATTTGGAGGATAAAAAGAGAGAATTGGAAGCAGAAGAGCAGGCAGTAAATGCTATTCTGCCAGAGCTGGAAGCACTCTCGAAACTGCCCAAAGAAGACACGTTTGTCGAGGTCTTTAAGGGAGTGGAGGGCCTGAAATATTTTCTTAAGGACATTATCAGAACAAAACAAGAAGTTCTTGTTACCGGAATTGACGACCAGAAATACCAAGAAGCGCTTCCAGTATTTATGAAGCAGTATTTCAGGGATCTCCATGGCAACAATATCAAAGAGCGCGTGATAACCATAAAAAAAGCAGGCATTTTCTTGTTTGGCAGAGAATTAGCTCCTACAACACACTATCGATTTCTCGAGGAAACGCGGTTTAATCCTACAAATACCTTTGTCTATGGAAGTAATGTCGTCATCGTTACCTGGGGGACACCAGTAACGGCGGTGATGGTCAAAAATCAGGCGATTGCTGAAACCTATCGGAGCCATTTTGAGCACCTATGGAATCTTGCATCAAAAGATGCGCCCAAAGAGCTATCAAAAGAGATATCAAAAGAGATACCTATTTAAACCTGGTTTTTTTTACCATAATTCATGGTGCAAGGCATACTTTCCAATGAGGATCGCGACGCTCTTCGCGCCCAATCGTATTCACTTGTTCCCGTTGTTCAAATCGGCAAAAACGGCCTGACGAAAGAAGTTATCGCGCAGATCGAGAAATACATCAAAAAGCATAAGCTCATAAAAGTAAAACTGCTCCGCTCCTGTCTCGAGGAAACGCCAAAGAAGCAAGTTGTTATGGATCTTGTCAAGAAGACGAACACTCTTCTCGTCCACCACGTTGGCTTTGTTGTTGTTCTGTATCGGGTGAGATGAATATCTTGCAGTAATTAATTCTCTATGGTCAAGTTGGTATAATCTAATGATAAATCTAATGATAGTCACGGCCTCGCTTTGCTCTGCTGAACGACGATGTTGCAGCGTAGCCGCAATCAAAGAACAACTCAGGTCCTTTTTTCTTGCTCCTCATCCTGATGGAGCAAGAAAAAAGGACTCGAAGAGTGACAGTGGTGCGGCTACGCATCGTCCACTCGTTCCCGCCCGGCCGAAGGTCGTGGCGGGATGGTATTTCTTCTTTTTAAAAATGGCACATTGTTATCCGAACAGTATTTAGCATCTCCCCCGTGACAAACTTTTTAAAGGCGCCCTGCATTAATATTCTAGCTATGGTCAGCATTAAGGATTATAAGTTCAAAGAGGAGTGGGCTGAAGAGGCGCTTCACCATTCAATCCACACGAACTGGCCGCAGCCAGATGACCGCTGGAGGCTCATCTTTGAGGTGTACAACCAATCTATTGAGGACCTTTACTTTCGTGCCATTGATTACCTGAAAGAAGAAAATGAGTTCTTGGAATTTCACAAGATCACTGACCTTTTTGCTGCATCTGAGCAGTCTGCCTTTTTCGGCGTCAGCCAGCAGCGCCTCGGATTGCAGCAGGATAAAGTGAGCCAGTTCCTTGCCACGATAGGAAAGATGGTGAAGGAACTGTTCCAGCTTGTTCGTGAAATCAGAATCCTGGATGAGCGGCTTGAATTTTATTATCAAAGCGCTAAAGGAGACATTTCTGCAGAGATCTCCCTCAAAGGGTATTGGATTGATCTTGTCGAGGGAGGGGCAAAAAATCCAGCCTCAGTATATGGTATGGCAAGAGAGCTTGGCTTTACGACCTTGCCGGACATTTTCTTCTCTGTTCCGCCGTTAAGGGCAGATGATGTGGACAAGTACGTCAAGACCTTGGGGTTCAGCCAGAAACTTCTCGAAGTCCTGGCGCGAAAGCTCAAAACCTTTTTGATATGGAAAAAACACACCTTCAAGGAACTCCAGGACAGGAGGCTCTTCACCCTCAAATATCTTCGCCAGCATTACGATATTATCAAGATGTACATGAACTGGGTAAAGCCTTATTTAAAAAACATTAAGCGCATGCAAATGGATGAAAAGAGGATGGAAAGTGCCAACCTCATCAGTGCATTTGAAGGGGCAATGATTGAAATTGAGACCTTAGCGATAAAGCCCTTTACCGATAAGGAGACTGGCGCAAAAGCGAACGCTATCTATTCTGTTCATTTTGAATATCGTTCAAGGCCGGAAATGCGGTTCCAGCAGGAGGGATACCAGCGCGGCCCGCTTCACGTCGGCAGAACAGTGATGAGCATTCGAACCTATGCATGGACTGATGATGATATCAAGCGGTATAAAGAATTCCGTGCAAAAGAGGACTTTGATCTTTTAGCATCGATTAACAGCTCTGTTGAGGCAGCCTACACTGCGCTTGGCGGTGACCTGGAAAAATACCTTAGAGAGGCTGGCTCTGAAAATGTTGGAGAATTTCACCGGCCAGTCCTTGAAGAATTAAAGAAGAAGAAAAAGAAGAGCGTTGTTGCCTCGATGCTGGATCCCTTCCTTGCCCCATTCAAGTCCAATGCAGGGCATGGAAAAGATATATCTCATGCAAAAGAAGGCTATGGAAAAGAAGAAAAAAAGAAGCATTCCAAGGCATATGAGCTGGCAGTCTCAGACTTGAAAAAAAAGGCAGCTGCGCACTGCAAAGACAACTTCTTTAATTTTCAGAAAAGGTTTAAAGCAGCGTATGGGTTTCATTATTGAGAGTTTTGAATATCCCATCAAAATTGTCAAAACTCTCAATAGAACCACTTTGAAAAACCAAGATACGCTATTGAAAAAATGGTTTTTCAAAGCTCTCTATTAGGGGTTGTCAGGTCTTGTTTTCCATTTTTCTTGAAATGTAGATGCATGTTCTTAACGGCGTGGCCAGAAATCCATGGCCTTTAGGCCGT
>JACOVM010000094.1 GCA_016177345.1 Candidatus Woesearchaeota archaeon
TGATAATGGTGTATGATAATAACAAATTATAGCAACTCGTGATATCCCATGCAAGCACACAAGTCAAGAGTCACCCGCGGAATTCCAGTTGGGTGTTACATGAAGCCCTGTGATAATTCAGGAGCAAAGTACGTCAGGCTCTTCATGGTCAAGCGGCACAATACTGTAAAAGGAAGAATCCAGGCAGCCGGCGTTGGGGACTTAGTCATGGTCTCAGTAAAAAAAGGAAAGGCTGATGTTCGCGGCAAGCCATCCTACGGCATTATCGTACGCCAAAAGAAGGAATACCGGCGGCCAGATGGAACAAGGATTAAGTTTGAAGATAACTCTATAGTCATCTTGAAGGATGATAAAGGAAACCCAAAAGGGACCCAGCTTCAGGGCCCAATTGCAAGAGAAGCATGTGATCGCTGGCCAGCAATTGCAAAATTAGCAAGCATCATTGTGTAATATTAAACGTGCTAAATGTGAACGATTATGAAAACAAAGTGGTCCTCATCGTGGAAAAGCAGTAAGCAGCCAAGAAAACAGCGAAAGTATAGGCACAATGCCCCGTTGCATATTCGCCGGTCTTTTTTGTCCTGCCATCTTTCCAGGGAGCTTCGAAAAAAATTTCAAAAACGCGCTGTTCCAGTAAGAAAAGGGGATAAAGTAAAAATTATGAGCGGCTCTTTTCGCGGGCATACGGGAAGTGTCGACCGCGTCATCACCAAGACATTAAAGGTTTATGTTACTGGTGCTGAACGGATCAAGAAAGATGGCTCAAAGAGGACACTCTGGTTTGACCCTTCCAATCTTTTAATCACAGAATTAAATGAGGAGGATAAGCAGCGAGTAAACTCCTTAATGAATGCTAAAACTGCTAAACCACCACAAACCACAGTACCAACAAAATAAAGAAACAAAGCAGAAGACTAGCCTAAATGAGCTAAACAAGACTGACGTGATACCATGAAAGCACATCTCAAGCGCATTGCCGTACCAAACACCTGGATTTTAGAAAGAAAAGAAAATGTGTTTATTACTCGGCCATATCCTGGGGGGATTGGGCTCGATTACACCATGCCCCTTAGCGTAGTTATGAGATCAATGGCAAAATGCGCAAAAACACTGAGAGAAGTAAAATATATCCTCCACCATAAAACTGTTTTAGTGGATGGTAAGCGAAGAACAGAGGACAAATTCCCAGTCAGCCTCTTTTCAACAGTCTCCCTCAAGGAAAGCAATGAACATTATAGAATGAGCTTGGACAAGCGAGGAAGGCTAGCCTTTATCAGCATTGAAAAAGATGAAGCAGCAATAAAGCCATGCAGAATCATAAACAAAACAAAAATCCGCGGCAAAAAAACACAAATAAATTTTTCAGACGGGAGAAATACTCTTGTCGACAAAGATACATACCATGTTGGTGACACTGTCCTTTTAAACTTGCCAGACCAAACCGTCAAGAGCCATTACCCCCTTCAAGAGCATGCCTCTGTTCTTCTCGTGCGGGGAAAGCACCGAGGAATGATCTGCACTGTTAAAAAGCTTCATGGCCATGAAATAACAGTTCAAGGGGGAGATGATACTTTCGTTACCTCAAAACAATACGCCTTTGTAGTTGGTGACGCAAAACCAGCACTGGCATTGCGATGATAAAAGGTAAAGGATGATAGACATTCAAATAGCATAATCAGACAAACATGATAAACTATTGATGAGTACTATGAACGCAATGAAACAAATCAGGATCGAGAAACTCACCTTGAATATTGGCGCTGGAAAAAATCCAGACCTTCTCAAAAAAGGAAGAAAACTCCTCAAAACACTCGGTGGAGTTGAGCCTGTTCAAACATTCACCAATAAAAGAATCCCGACCTGGGGGCTTCGCCCTGGCCTGCCAATAGGGTGCAAGCTAACCCTTCGAGGAAAAGTAGCCTCAAGCCTGCTTCCCCGCCTTCTTGACGCGAAGACGAATACGCTCCAGGAGACCAATTTTGATGACCATGGAAACGTATCCTTTGGCGTTCATGAATACATTGACGTTCCCGGCTTGAAGTACGACCCAGAAATCGGGATTATGGGATTTCAAATTTGCCTCACCCTTGAGCGCCCAGGCTTTCGGATCAAGAGAAGAAAACTAAAAACAGCCGCAATCTCAAGACATCATCAAATTACAAAACAGGAATCTGTAGACTATATGAAAAAAACGTTTAGTGTCAAAATTGGAGGAGAAGCATGACGTACAGCAGTTATGATAAGGTTTTTAAGCAGCTGACACAGAAGCCAACAAAGCTTGGCAAATATAAGAAGCATAATACTCCTAAGTCAAGAAGCTGCGGCAGAAGCATCAAGCGCTGCAGGAGATGCGGAAGAATTCGCGCCCATATTGGCAAATACGGGATTCATGTATGCCGCCAATGCTTTCGAGAAATCGCGGTTCAATTAGGATTTAAAAAATACAGTTAGCGAAATACGGCTAACCACGTACGGCCAACAATAATTAACAAATGATTAACAATATTCGATGCATAATCAAGAAGAATAACTAAGCCACGAGGGAATCATATGTCACTCAATGACTCTATGTCCAATGCGTTTTCAGCAATCCTTAATGCTGAACAAATCGGAAAGCGAGAAGCAACCATACAGCCAGTTTCAAAACTCCTCAAAAAAGTGCTTGAAATACTTCAGCATAACCATTACCTGGGGGAATTAAAAGAGGTAACAGATTCCCGCGGCAATTATTATCTTTTACAGCTCCTGGGCAGGATTAACAAATGCGGAGCAATCAAGCCAAGAATGGCAGTTGGCATTGATACCTATGAAAAGTTTGAGAAGAGGTATCTTTTGGCAAAAGGGTTTGGAATCATTATTGTCTCAACAAACCAGGGCATCATGACTCATGTTGAGGCAAAGGAGAAGAAACTGGGTGGGAAGCTTTTAGCTTATTGCTATTAGGCCTAATCCAGGGATTACATGCTTAATGTCATAAAAAATGATAGAGAACAAAAGAATAACTGGCAAAAAAAACTGTTGGAACTACACCTGATACCATGAACATAAAAACATTGATCTACAAGATTCCCCTTCCAGAGGGGGCAACTGCATCAGTCAGTGCTAATAACGTTACTTTGAAAGGAAAGAAAGGAGAAGTAACCAGGTCATTTCAGGATCCTGTCTTAACCATCAGCGTCGAAGAAAAAACAATCCTGATCACTGCAAAAGATGCAACAAAACGGGAAAAGACACGTGCTGGAACTATTGAAGCCCATCTTCGAAACATGATCAAAGGGGCGCAAGAGGGGCACGTGTACAAATTAAAAGTATGCTCGGGGCACTTTCCCATGAACATTGCCGTATCAGGAAACCAGTTCATCATCAAAAACTTTTTAGGAGAAAAATTTCCGAGAACATTTACCATCCGTGAAGGAGTAAAAGTTGCTGTTAATGGGGTTGATGTCCTTGTTGAAGGAACAAACAAAGAGTCAACAAGCCAATGCGCTGCAGATATAGAAAAGCTTACCATCGTCAAGAATCGTGATCGAAGAATATTCCAAGACGGAATTTATATTATCGAAAAAGATGGAAAACCAATAGAGGCATAGAACGAGAGATACAAAACAAATAAGATAAAACAAATAAAATTCAAACAAACA
>JACOVM010000095.1 GCA_016177345.1 Candidatus Woesearchaeota archaeon
AAGCAAATAATAGTTAAAAATCAAGCGAATTCAAGCGAATAATAGTTAATGATAACAGTTAATTAATGGTTAATAATAGTTAAACAATAGCTTTAAATACAAGATAAGATTCATGCTTCACGGGTAATTCAGCTTTGTGGGTGACATCAGGTGACATCAATGGATTTTCAAAACCAAGACTTTTCTTCATCAAAACCAATATTCACGACATCACAGTACCAGCCTGAACAGTATCGGCAGGCAACACAATTAATGCCTCCAGAGCAGCGCCAATCAAATAGCTCAAATAGCTTTTCATCATCAAGTTCATCTTCAAGCCCCTCTCCAAGTTTTTCTGTTCAAACAAAAGAGCAAAAAGCAATGGTCGAGCCAGCTATCAAACGAAACACAGCAGATGAAGAGTTAGAACAGCTTCTCCTTAAGCAGCGCGCCAAGATCAAGGTTGTTGGGTGTGGTGGTGGCGGAAACAACACGATTAACAGAATTACTGAGGTTGGAATTAAAGGCGCTGAAACAATTGGCATTAACACTGATGCTCAAGACCTTCTCTATACAACTGCTGACAAGAAAATTCTTATTGGCAGGGAAATCACCCAAGGCCTCGGCGCTGGTTCTATTCCAAAAATAGGAGAAGAGGCAGCACGAGAAAATGAAACAGAGATCAGAGACGCACTCAAAGATGCAGACATGGTATTCATTACTTGCGGCCTTGGCGGCGGTACCGGAACTGGCTCTGCGCCAATTGTTGCTGAAGTCGCCAAAAAAATAGGGGCGCTCACCGTTGGCGTTGTAACACTTCCCTTTGCTATTGAAGGGCAAAGGCGCTACGAAAACGCGATCATAGGGCTCGAAAAAATGGAGAACATTGTTGACACGCTTATTGTTATCCCAAACGACAAGCTGCTCGAGCTTGCACCAGACCTTCCATTATATACTGCATTTAAGGTTGCTGATGAGATTCTCACTAATGCAGTTAAGGGAATTGCAGAACTCGTCACCAAGCCTGGGCTGGTCAACCTTGACTTTGCTGATATTCGCGCAGTCATGGGAAATGGCGGCGTTGCCTTAATTGGTGTTGGAGAATCAGACACGGAGATGCGGGCAAAAGAAGCTGTTGAGAAAGCAATTACGAACCCGCTTCTTGATGTTGACGTGAACGGCGCAAATGGTGCGCTGATCAACGTTGCTGGTGGGTCTGACATGACATTATCCGAAGCACGCCAGGTTGTTGAAACCATTTCTGAAAGGCTTGATGAAGACGCAAAAATTATCTGGGGATCACAAATCAGCGAAGACCTCACCGGAACCATCCGTGTCCTTCTTATCATTACTGGGGTAAAGTCAACCCAAATCTTTGGGCCAGACCGCAGGGTAGCAGCAAAAAAACGAGAAGAGATCGAAAACGAATTAGGCATTGAATTCGTCGACTAAAAAAACTATGGACGACACGATTCAACCAACTGCCATCCCAGCAGTTCACTCAACCCCCACCGTGATAGGGCGGCTCAAGAATTATATTACTGAATGCATTAGAGTATTGAAAGTTACTAAAAAGCCAAATAGCATGGAGTTTAAGACCATCGTCAAGGTTTCCGCCCTTGGCATCAGCCTCATAGGCCTTGTTGGTTTTCTTCTCTTTATGCTTTATTACGGCTTATTTGGAAATCAGTTTTAACCATGACAGCAAACAAACATCAGGACGAAGAACAGCTTGGCGAAGATGTCTCTCCTAATAAGGCAGAAACTGCTAAGGCAGAAACTGCTGCACCAAGCGGGAAGAAAGAAGAGCCTGCAGCAGTTGAAACGTCAAGCGGCCCATTCATCTTTGCTCTCCGTACAACAGCAAATAGGGAAGACCAGGTCATGGACTTTATTACCAGTAATGTTGAAAAAAAAGAGATGGGTGTTTATTCTGTCATTCGAGCCCATGGCATGAGGGGATACATTTTTGTGGAAGCAGCTAATAGGATAGAGGCAGAACAGGCAGCACAAAACATTCCTTATGCGAAAGGAATTCTTCAAAAGCCAGTTCAGTATGCTGAAATGGAACACATGCTGGAGCAAGTCAAGCAAGACGTCAATATTCAGAAGAATGACATTGCCGAAATCATCTCTGGGCCGTTCAAACGAGAGAAGTGCAAAGTCACTCGTATTGATAAGGCCAAAGAGGAAGTTGTTGTTGAGCTTCTTGAAGCTGCTGTTCCAATTCCAATTACGCTGAAGTTTGACGCGATTAAGGTGATTCGAAGAGACAGTGATGATAAGCGTGAGGATGAGGAGTAATTTTTCTTTTTTCTTAATCCAACCATAGTGTTATTAAAAATGAGTATTTTCTTTCTGAAAAACAGTTTATTGGTGGTCACAGCCTCGCTTCGCTTGGCGTGAACGAAGGTGAACAGACGCAACCGCTATTGAGGTAAAGGTCGAGTCCTTTTTTCGTGCTCCATACTCTTTGGGAGCACGAAAAAAGGACGGGAAGAGAAACAGCTGTGCGGTTGCGTCTTTGCTATTCGTTCCCGCCCGCCCAAAGGGCGTGGCGGGATTATCGTTACTTCTTTATTATCTTACTAATAAATTCTATTTGCTCTTCCAAACCCATTTTCTTCGCAACCTTTATAAACCACCCCCTCCTGCCCCAGTTTATGGCCACAGAATCTGTTGACGTGCTTATTGAAGGTGGAAAAGCAACAGCTGCTCCCCCGCTTGGCCCTGCTCTTGGCCCATTAGGCGTTAATATTGGCCAGGTTGTTGGCGAGATCAATAACCGCACGAGAGACTTTGCAGGCATGAGAGTGCCGGTAAAGGTGACTGTTGATAAATCAACGAAAGCATTCCAGATTTCTGTTGGAACACCGCCTTCTTCTGAGCTTATCAAAAAGGAAGCAAAAATTCAGCGGGCAGCAGCAAACCCACTTACGGAGAAGGTTGCTGACTTGCGAATCGAGCAGATTATTAAGATTGCAAAGATGAAGAAGGACTCGCTCCTTGGAAAGAACACCTCTTCCCGAGTCAAAGAAATTTGTGGAACGTGCGACAGCATGGGAATTCTTGTGGAAGGAAAACAAGCGCGAGAAACCATTAAGGATATCAATTCTGGCCTGTACGAAGACAAGATCAAAGCAGAAAAAACAGAGCTTACTGCAGCAGAACTCAAGGCTCTCGAAGAGGAGCGGCTACATCTTGAAGAAGAGATGAAAGTCCGAGAGAAAGAGTTCAGGGCAAAAGCAACCGAAATACTCAAGCTCATGGAAGGCAAAACTGCATCCCAAATCCAGGCCAAGATGCGAGAAGCCAAGATCCCAGAAAGCATCATCAAAGAGCTTGCTCCTGCTGAACAAAAGGCAGCACCTGCTGGTGGGGCTGGAGCAGCTCCGGCGAAGAAGTAAGAGCTGTTTTTTGATTCTCTTTTTATGATTTTATAAACTTCTTCCTACAAATTTGTTCTCCATGCTTCAGTCACTGCGGTTGGTGCAACGTACGTCTGCAGCCAGTTCGTGTGATCATCGTCAAGGTCTATTCTGATGATGCCTTGAACGGCGAGGCTTTCGATGATGGAATCGATGATGGAATCAATGGAGAGCTTGGTCAGTGATGAGCTTGCTTCCACGTCGAGGCCAACTAATACTCTGCCTCGTTGATAACCTACTGTTGTACCAATACTTGCCTGATGACTGGGCTCTTTTTCGGAAATGGTTGCTGCATACGAGAGCCTTGGATCAAGAAGAACATCACCTACTTTCACTGTGGTAAATAATGTTGGGCTTATGGTTACAGCTTTTTGGCCTGCGTGATACAAAACAGGAACAACGCCTAGCATGCTTGCGTTTTCTCTAATTTTCACAAAACCCCCGGCGCCAAGGCCTGCTGTTGGTGATGATCCTAGCGCGTAAGAAAACGGAGTGACAGCAAATGCACCAGTTCCATCATTATCAGTATCAATAAACCCCTTTGGAAGTAATGTGTACGTCACACCGTCTTTTACATCGTCTTGTGACAGTGTAAGGCGCTGGTCGAGCTGGAACGTGCTTGGCCCGCGAAAGCCATCGTAGAAGTCGGCGATTGCTGTGGCTGGTGCGGTTACTATTGCAAGGGCTGTAGCAACTGCTGAGATCTGTTGTGGTAAGGTCATATTTGTTCTCGCCATTGTATTTTATATCTTGTAGAGTTGGATTGGAAAAAAGTCTCCACGAAAGCCGCCGATTTCAGCAGCATTTGCTTGCGTATCAGCAATATTGGCTCTTATGGATTGCAGAGTCTGATCATGAATCTCAAAGCCATGAGGATGTTCGTACTCCCTCCAACGAGAATATACACTAAAATGAACCATTCCATTTGGCACAGCAGTTGGCTGAACA
>JACOVM010000111.1 GCA_016177345.1 Candidatus Woesearchaeota archaeon
CAAGATAGTTGTGCGAAGGAGAGTAAAAAATGCACTGTGGGATAAAAGAGACCTAAACAACGTTTAAGCACGGCGGCACCAAAAATCTGTGTTTTTTAGTCAAAAACAACGATTTGACGACTAAAACTGGAAAGAGATTTTCTACAAAGCCATACCCAGCAAAAGCTTTAAATAACGTCCTCTTTTTTGCAGTCCTATGCGGGTGTAGCTCAACGGTTAGAGCGCCACGCTCATAAAGCATGAAGAGAAAGCTTCTTCTGCGTGCATCGTGGAGGTCGTGAGTTCAACTCTCATCACCCGCAGTGAATTTTTTACCCTTCTTCGTCCAACTATAGCTCTGTCTCGGGTAAAAAATTCACTGCTTTTGATGAAAATTATTCCGTTAGTACCACTATCCTGACGTGTGGAAGTGTCTCCTCACTACGTTCGGAGACAAAAAAATGGTGTTTATGATTTGTCAACTGTTTTTTGACCTTGGTGGATCGAATAGATAATATTTGGCGAATAGAGCCAGCGTAGTCGTTAATTTTATAAATAACGCAGCCTTCACGTCTTTATTGATGCCCGGGGGATAGTCATGAAGTACAAGACCAACAACATTCTTATTGGCCGAAAGCCAGCACAGGGGGATGACGAGTTTAAGACTGCTATTATTGCGCTGTTTGACGTGAACAATCCCCACAAAACTGGTACGCCGCCAACAAAAGTTTTAGAGTATCGAAACACGGAAAAAATTCGCATTCAAGGCCTCAACTGCACTTATTATTTAGAAGGGAATGACATCGTTGTTAATAACTTAATCGAGGTCACAATTGATGTTGACCAGGTGAAAAGCCTCATTACAATTACTGGAATTCAAGGGAAGGGATAAAAAGGAGTTGTTATTCTTCACCAATATTTTTTATGGTCAGCCTTATCTGCTGCTGTCTGCTTGTCGTTCTAGCTCTAGTTTTTTAGAGATTGCTTGAGAAGCATTGCTTGCTTGGAATGCAGCGACGATTTCGTCAACAAGGCAGTCTACCATTTTCTTTTTTGAATTAAACGATTTGTGATATGATCCTTGAATCATGTAGCGAAGAGCAAGATCGATTCTCCGTTGAGGAGCGCACTCGACTGCTTTTGGGTATCGCGCACCACCATACTCGATGGTGATAATCTCTTCTCGCGGTGCAGCGTTCTCGATTGCCTTAACCAAGACTTCGACAGGATTCTTCTTTAGTTTTTGCTCAATCTTGTCAAATACCTGCTCTACAAGCTTGCACGCGTTATGGCTCTTTCCTGTCATGTGATACGAGGTTTTGAAATGCTTCTTCGCCTTGTGCCCTGCATTCATTAGCTTATTCAAAAATCGTTCAACGATAAACACTTTTGATTTGTGAAAGCGAGAACCAATATATCGTGCGCCGGTTTTTGGCACTAAGGTTGGCTCTACTGTGATGTAATCCTTAAGCCCAGGATCTTCTATCATGATCCCTTTTGTTCCCCATCGATTGAACACTTTTACTTCAACAACCATGTTTTAGTCAGGGGAAAGGGGTGGTTTATAAAGGTTGTTGTTGGTTGGCGTTATCCAGTTTTGGCTGTCCTATTTGATCGGCGCTCCGTCATAATGTTATCAGGATCTTTTATTTCCCCCACCCTGACATGAGAGTGAGGAAAATAAAAGAGTTTTCATAGAAAACCAGAGTACCGACCTGTAGGGTAAGAATGATTTCCTATTCTTATAATTTTTTTATATAATTTCTCCCCAAAAACCAAAAACCTTTTTAAATCATGCCCTGCTACAACCGCCGAATGCCAGGGCAAACCTCTGTAACCACATCTGTAACCCCCTCTATAACTACAGTATCCATCGGGCCGTATGATCCTGTTGCTCAAGAAGAGGCTATTCTCAAGTACTGGGTAAAGGAAGGGATCTACGAAGCAGCAAAGCAGAAGACCAGTAAAGGCCCTGATTTCTACTTTCTCGATGGCCCACCATATACCTCTGGAAAAGTTCATATCGGCACTGCATGGAACAAGGCATTGAAGGATATGGTTCTTCGCTTCAAGCGCATGCAAGGCTTTAATGTGTGGGATCGTGCAGGCTATGACATGCATGGCCTTCCTACCGAGCACGCTACGGAGAAGAAACTGGGGATTAAGGGAAAAGAGGCTATCCTGCAGTTTGGCATTGAGCAATTTGTTGAAGAATGCAGGAAGCTTTCTGTGGACAATATGCTGATCATGAATAAGGACTTTGAGCGCATGGGCGTTTGGATGGACTTTGACAATCCTTATCAGTCGATCAAAAAAGAATTTATCGAAGGAGTCTGGTGGCTGATCAAGCAAGCTCACGAAAAAAACAGGCTGTATGAGGGGCTGCGCACGATGACATGGTGTGCAAATTGTACAACCGCAATAGCAAAGCACGAGTTAGAATACACAGATGTCAAAGAACCCTCTATCTTTGTCAAATTTCCTGTTCTTGGCGAGGAAAACACGTTTCTTGTCATCTGGACAACAACGCCGTGGAC
>JACOVM010000115.1 GCA_016177345.1 Candidatus Woesearchaeota archaeon
AAGCACCACTCAACTTTATTCTTTGCGTGACTCATCGTAAATCCCCAAGAATTTTTCTTCACCAATAATAACTATCCCTTTTATGGCATTGAGAAGCGGCTTGTCCCTCTTTTTTATGTTTTTGAGGACATCTTGATATGTTTGGTACATGGGATGAACTTTCTTAATGTTGATTTCATTAAGGTCTTTTATTTCTCGCTGAAGTTTCGGGAATCGTTTTTGATCTGTAATTAAAAGAACATCAATATCGTTATGGTTTGATTTTTCCAAAACTGAGCCAAAGAGAACGATAACATCCGCATGGCTGATCTTTTTTAATTCTTCAACCCATCGTTTTACTTTTGGGCTTGTATGAAGAGATTCTCTGGATAAAATTAAGTCTACATAACGACGAGCATAAGAGTTCTCAGTGTTTACTCGGTAAATTGCCGCGTTACCTATTCGCTTTGATTTTAAGATTGATTCGTTTTCTAGCCTCTTTAGTATCTTTAATGCACCCATGGCAGTAATCCCCACCACTTTTGCGAGGCTATTTGCATTATAGTCTGCCTCTGGGCTTTTTACAAGCTTAAGTACAACGTCCATTTCTGCTTTAGTTATTTCTTTCATATAAACTCAAAGTTTACATATATAAACTAGAAGTATATAAATGTTTTGCTTTGGCATCACCAATCCTTTCTTGAAAATATATCTCTCGTTCCTTTACTATTTTTTCTGCTCATTGGAAAGCTTAGTAAAGACAAGCACTCCAGTATGCTCTGACTCCATGACGGGATAGGATTCCTGAACAAGAATGCGCTTATTGAACAAAGGGCAGTCCAGTACAAAGCTCTCAAATTCACCACCCTCCCCTGCCGGATGAAAGCCTATCTTCTGCTGAAGAGCAACAAGATCATGATACGCTGCATGATCAATGCGCCTGCCCAGCCATTTCTTGGATAGCCCATCTGCTGCAATGCTTTGGATGATAATGTCAAACCCGCAATCAATCATTTCTCGAAGAAGCAGCTTCTGGTCTTTGTGCCACAAGGGTGCAAAGGTTTTTAACCCGACTTCTTCACAGATTCTATTGACGCGCTCTTGCTGGTAATCGGAGAGGATCGCGCCAACAACAAGCCCTTGAAGATGATATTCTTGTTTTGCTTGCTGAAGCGCATCACGAAGGTCAGCAAGCTCGTCTTCCTTCTCTCCAGACGTTTTGTGAAGGATATGGGGGATGCCAAGAGCCTCTGCCTGAACTCGAGTCCATGAAATATTTGGCGTGTGAAACATCCATGAATCTTTATTCATCGGACAGAGGGTGACGAGGCATCGAACATCCCAGCCCTGCTGAACTGCCCAGTACAGAGAAAACATTGAATCCTTTCCGCCAGAGAAGAGGCTTGCAACCTTCATACTTCCATCATACCTCCTTTCATAATACTTTTCTCTCCTGGATTTTTCTCTCCCAGATAAGTCTCTCCTTCACAATTATTTTTCCATCAATAATAACATCTCTAATGTCTGATCCATTAGCACAGTATATAATATTCGACACAAGGTCATTTACTGGAAGAAGATGTTCTGCAAGAGGAATAACGATAAGGTCTGCTTTTTTTCCAGGCTCGATGCTTCCAATATCGGGCAGGCCAAGGCACGCTGCCGCATCCCTCGTTGCCATATCCAGAATGCGTTGCGCAGGAAGCACGGTAGGATCCCATCGATGCTGCTTATGGAGAAGACCAGTAAGTTTCATCTCTCCAAACATGTCCAAATTATTGTTTGACACCACAGAATCAGTGCCGAGCCCAACACAGACACCAGCATTAAGCATTTCAATTAACGGCATCACTCCGCCAGATGCAAGTTTCATATTTGATGTAGGATTATGGCTTACCTTTGCCCCATGCTTTGCGATTGTTCTTACCTCACCTTTCGTAATCCATATCGCATGAACGAGAAGCGCTTTTTCATCAAGAAAGCCAAGCGATTCCAAATAATCAATAGGAAGCTTTCCTTTTTTGTTAAGAACATCATAGCGCTCTTTCCGAGTTTCCCCAATATGAATTCGGCGAAGAACATTATGCTTGTTGCTCAGCCGAACAATGTCCAGCACGACATCCTCCTCACATTCGTAGGGAGAATGAACGGCAAGGGCTGGAGTAACAAGAGATTTCTTTGCCATGCCCTTTAATGAACAAAGAGAGGCAACCATTGCTTCTGCAGCAGGAATATCTTCTTTTTTTCGAATCGTGGACGAGACAAGGGCGCGCATGCCAAGAGATTGAAAGATTGCAGCACGGTCTTCTGCAAATGCATACGAATCATAGATCGTTGTTGTGCCAAA
Source organism: Candidatus Woesearchaeota archaeon (assembly GCA_016177345.1). Classification (GTDB taxonomy): domain Archaea; phylum Nanobdellota; class Nanobdellia; order Woesearchaeales; family UBA12501; genus JACPCA01. Next base: position 2,327 of record JACOVM010000115.1, read on the forward strand.
CAACAATGCTTCACGAGCACCAGCCAAGGTGTTGGCAAGAACGTCTCTTTTTGACATTGCTTTTTCTTTTGGCACAACAATGGAAAGCCAGTCATGCAGCTCTTTGTCATCGCAAATTCCCTTCAAAGAATGCATGCCAAGATGGGCATGAGTATTCACCAGGCCTGGCATGATGATGCAGTTGGTGCAGTCGAGGATGTCATGATCTTCTGGCCCTGCAACAATATTTTTTCCAAGAGAAAGAATGGCATTGTCTTTGATAATAATGTCCGCGTTTTCAAGAATAGCACGCTCGCCATCCTGTGTAATAACATACCTGCAATTACGAAGGATCATAGCTGCAAAGAAAATAAGGGCTTATTTAAACTTATGGTAATAGACTGAATTGGTAATAAACTAAAAAAAAGAAAAAAATTATTCCAGCTTTAGGGTATCCTCTCCAATGCCAAGCACGCTCTTGGCAACCATGCCTATGCACACGCTCATGCTCCGCAAGTTGTCCATAGCCTGCGCAGTATCCACTGGATCATTTTTGAGGATTTCCTCAACATAATCATTGCATTTCTTGATCCTGTTCTTGTTGTCCAGTTCCACTTCAAATGCGAGCGCTGTTGTTCTCTTGTAGTACGCTTTCATCACGGTGAGATAGCTGTTGTAGACATCGGTGTAAATTGTTCTGAAGTGCTCTTTCTCTTCTTTTGTCAAGTTTTCTGCATTTTTGAGGCTTCGTGCGATTCGTTTGGTCTTATCCCCGACCTTTTCAAGATGAATAACAATATCGCGGACAAACATCAGCTCAACAAGATTCATCTTAAAATATCGCACCAAGCTCGGATCCTCAAAAATGCCATGGATCACTCGTCGTGCAAGAAACACCAGGCGATTGACGTCTTTGTCACGGTCATTGATGCTTTCGTAATGGCACGTGTTCAAGCAGTCAATAGAGTCCATGATCATGGACCGCACAATGTTGTCGATTCTCCTGACGAGCGTCGGAAGAGAAATCTCTCGAATATTCAGGAGATCTTTTGCCGTAATCTTTGTTTCAGTCTGCTGGATGATTTCAAATCCAGTAAGGTTTCTGATAATGCCTTTGATGACTGATGCATTTTTTGGAAGCTCCGCACCCTTAATGTCAATGATAACATAGTTGTTAAGGTACGCGGAAATGATTTTAGATTTGATCAGCTCAAGGTCGTTGCCGTTCACGTCAATCAGAATTCGCTTTGGCTCATCCTTTCGGTGAACCTCACCAGGATAGAGCGCAAGTTCGTCCTTCCTGTTCTCCACCTGAATCGTGTCCCCTTTCTTGAGCTTGTGCTGCAAGATCCACGATTTGGGGACAGAAACAACATAGGATGAACTGCCAAATGATATAATCTTTCTCGTTTCCACCCAAAACACCCCCCTTTCACTACTACTCTTATATAGTGTATATAAGGTATATAGGCAAAGTATATATTTAAAGGTTTCTATTATATAGTATACAAGTCGGGAGGTGGTAACGATGAAGGGCGCTAAAGCACGGTTGATTGATGAAGACCTCTTTGACGACATTGACTTTTATGGAGGGGACGACGTTTGGGATCAAGCAGTAGAAGCAGACTCGATGACACCAAATGAGGCAGCATTCATGAGGGGATGGGATGACGCGGGGTAACTATTGATAATACCCATGTGATAACCTATGTTAAGAACATAGTCAAAGACATCAAAGAATTCACGAAAGAGTGAAATCTTTGTTTAAGCGCTTGCAAGAACCAGCTTCTTGATACCTTGGTGCCTTGCAAGTTAGTTTTTTCATAACAGTATAACTATCTTTGTCACCTCTACGTGCTGTCTGAACCTGAGTAACAGGTTCTGACAGGCGTTTTCTAATGAAGGAACTTTCTAATAAAGGAAAAAAGCAGGCTATATTGTAATCATTGCCCCAAACGGCCCGGGATTGACAGCGATAGCCTTTCCGATCTTTTGAACCTTGCCAAAGCATTCATGGATGTGACCGCAAATAACGAGATCAGGCGAATTCTTTTTGATAAACAAGGTGTAATCCTTATTCCCACAATGGCCTGAAACAACAACATCTAGTAATGTGCCATATGGGGGGCCGTGAAAGAGAAGGATCTTCTTATCTGTTAGCCTTGCCTGCTTGATCGCAGCACTAGCCCACTTAAGGAATACCGGATCTCGATAGGCAAATCCCCCTGAGCCCCATGCCATGAAAAAATAGTTGCGAAACCGATACGATTTTTTGTGAAGGTAAATAATGCTTGATAGATGCATAGTTTGGATGTACTTTTGCAGCGGCTTGCCATCCTCATGATTTCCCGGAACAAGAAGAAGAGGAATGCCAACCCTCTTCGCCAATGCGTTTAGCCGAACAATAACCTTCTTCACATCAGTGCCAAAAAAAGAAATATCACCAGTACAAATAAGAAGGTCTGGCTTTTGTTTTTTAGCAAGAGCAAAAATTCTTGCTTCAGCAGTCCTGCTTGCATGATGGTCAGTAAAGGCGAGGATCTTCATAGAATAATTAAGGAATGAACTGTTTATATAGTTTTATGTATAGTTTTAGAAATTAAAAAGAGCTTAAAGAGAAACTAAAAAGAAAAACAGAAAAAAATGGCTAAATCATTTATCCACTGCGTATTCTCCTGCGCCAGCGCCGCCTAAGAAGAGGAGGCCGCTAATGCCGACCAGGCGGAACAGCACATCAATCCATCGCATTGGGTTTTGCACATCACCAAGATGAACGGTGAGAATGGCAACAACCAAGACAACGATTGGCGGAAGAACAGCCCATTTTACTTGATATCCAACCAGGATCAACGCACCGCAGATAACCTCTGAAAGAATCAGGACCCACGCCAAAAATCCTGCTGCTGGAAATCCTTTGCTTGCCAGAAATCCAGTAATCATACCTGGTGCAGCAAGCTTCATCAAGCCAGGAACAAGAAACAACAATCCTAGCGTCAACCGCAGGCCAAGATGACCCCATTTTTTACAATTATGTTCCATTAAATACACACCCCCTAAGGTTATTAGGAACACCACCATTCCATGGTTATATAAATGTTCTGGATATATTGCGCTCAAAATCAAGATGCATTTTCTACAAAGACGGGTATACCCTCAAGCTAACCGGATAACTACCTTTATAAATTCAGAAGCTCGTAAATCCCCCATGGCACGGGCTCAAGCGAGTGTATTTATCATTCTGGGGGTAATCATTGTTATTGCAGTCGGTTTGATGTTGTACTTGTCTCCAGCAGATGGCCAGAACGAGGGTGAAAAAGCAAACTCGCAGGCCATCCAATCGGTTATTCCCTCGGTAACAACGTATGTCGAACAATGCCTTCAGCAAACAGTTGAAGAAGGCATCTTGTTCCTTGGAAAGCATGGTGGGTATTATGAGCTTCCAGACCCTCGCGATGACGTGTTCTCTCTTCCCTACCATTTTTATGACAGCAAAAAGCTGCTCTTATCACAAGACGAGCTTCAACGGCAGCTCAGCATGTATGTGAAGCAAGAGCTGTTCTTTTGCATCAAAAACTTTGTTCCATTTCGCGAGCAGGGGTATACTGTCCACTATAACGAAATGGATGTACGGACAGAGCTGACCCCAAGCCAGGCAAAAGTTAGCTTGTATTACCAAATCACGATGAGCATGAAAGGAGCTTCTGCTACTGTTCAGGAATTTTCCGCAGCTGTTCCAACACGATTGCTTGCGATCCACACGATGGTGGACACGATCCTAACGCAGCAAGAGCAGCAGCCAGACAGCATCTGCATCAGCTGCCTCGTCACCGAGGGAATTGCGAATCATGCGCGCGTTGAAATGTACCGCATTGATGATACGGCCATATGGTTTTCTGTTATTGACGAGGAAGGGTTCATTCGCGGAGAGCAATTTAGCTTTAATTACCTGAATAGATATCCTGAGGGGAGTGCTGATGAAGAACAATAACAAATTCCGATAACTTTAAATATCACTTGATATTATCTAGTATCAAATGAAAACAAAAGATATCAAAGCAAGGATTAGGGCGTATTTCTTCCTACATCCGACAATAAGGCTGAGAGTACGCCAAATTGAGCGGGAGTTAAAAGTGCCCCTCCCCTCCGTTATTCGCTATACTAAAGAGCTAGAAAAGGAAGCTATTCTCAAAAGCACCAAAATAGCAGGTATAACAGCCTATTCAGCAGACAGAACCTCCAAAATATATCTCCTCGAAAAGAAGCTATTCAATATTCGCCAACTAAACACCTCTGGCCTGGTCAGCTTTATGATAGAAGAATTAAGTAGCCCAGCTATTGTTGTTTTTGGCTCGTATGCTCGCGGAGAAGATATAGAACATAGCGATATTGATGTTTATGTAGAAACAAGCTCAAAAAAGAAGCTTAACTTGGAAAAATTTGAGAAACTGCTCCAACGAAAAATTCAACTCTTCCCGTACAAAAACATCCATGAACTCGAAAACAAAGAACTGGCTAATAACATTGTCAATGGAATAATAATACATGGCTTTGTAGAGGTATTCACGTGAACAAAGAAAGCACATGGGAAGAATGTATTGAGTCAAACGCATCATTAAAGGTCACGCCTGACAAAGCAAAAGTAAAATCATTGATGGATACTGCAGCGGGAAGAATCCAGTTCCTTGCCGAAAACAAGGTCAAAGAAAGCAATGCTAACTATCTTTTCGAAAATTATTATTCTTCAGCGCTGGAAATGATGCATGCCTTGGTATTGTTGTCAGGGTATAATGTAAACAACCATATTTGTTTAGGCTACTATCTACGAGACATTCTCCAAAAAGAACCGTTATTCAGGCTGTTTGATGATTGCCGCGTTAAAAGAAATTCACTGGTTTATTATGGCAGAAAAATGGATTTTGAGACGGCAAAATTTGGAATTGAGAAGAGCAGGCAACTCATTTCTGAACTAAATAGCCTCCTGCATGATAAACTTAAGACTAATCATAATATGGGATAACAATAAAAAGGAACCAAGATGAAACAAACAATGATATTCATCATCGCCTTTGCCATTCTTGCAGGAGCCGCCCTTGGCCAGGCAGAACAGAAAGCAGCATTTGACAAAGCCCATCCAGAATTATTCGATTACGAGAATGGGGATTATGCCCTTATCACCGATTGGACTGGTGTCGAATGGGACCAAATACCGCCAAGCAGAATAAGGGAGGTTCCAGAAGATCTTCTCAATTATAACAAACTCTATGCAGCGCAGCGTTTAGAAATGACAACTGGGCAGATTGCAAAGAATTTGGAAGCGATCGAAAACCTTTTTGATGATGTTGACCTTCATCGTGCTCAAGAGGCAATACAGCAAGCATACCACATCACGAGTGTAATGATGGATGGGCCAACCAGCATAAAGAATGGAATTATGTATGGAAAGGATGATGAATACTCCCTGCCATTAGCAGGGCTTCCGCCAACAGCAGCGATTAACGTAAAGAGCTATGGCGTCATTATTCTTATGAACGTGAACAATCCACCGGCCACGGGCACGTTTCATCTCTCGGTTATAGGCATGCAAGACATCTTGTTTCCTTCTGGCGTTCATGGAAAGGTTGATGGCGGGCAGCATGGGGATAGCCTTATTTTCCGACAAGGGACTGCTTTCATTAGGGCAAGGAGCAGTACCGACATTGAAGGGCTCCATATTCGCGCTGGACGTGAGGATCTTGCAGTTTATGTGGGAGATCGAGCGCAAAATGCTGAGATGTATGTGGCTAAAATGTTTGTGAATATTAATCCAAACAACAAAAGGCTCATAGTGGCAGCAAAGGAGAAAGATGAAGAAATCGGGGACTTAAGTGATGGAATTGCTATTTCTTTTTTGAAAGGAAACCCCTTTCTTCCCGTACAGTATGACGAAAATGCTTACCTCGACGCAAGCCTTGGCACGATTACTATTGAGAACAGGGGTGAAACGATTGCGCCGCTTGTCACGATGGAAAGCCTTCGAAGCTCTAATTATTTAAGAACGCTTGAGCCAGAGCTTGAGCTAATGAACGGCAGGAATATGTTCGGCATCAAGAACGGCAAGCTCTACTCCACTGCCAGCGAACCTCTTGGTGATGAAGAGCTGATAAGCACACCCCTTATTATAAAGATGACAACACAAAAGTATGATGATGCAATAGAAGGTATTGAAAGCAAAGAGGCAGTTCTTATGCTTGAAGATGGAAAGCCTGGAAAAATTATTATGGACGACCATGATAATTATGCTGTTATTCCTGAAAGTGCCACCAAAGAAGAATCTGAATGCCATTCATGCCTCTCTAATTTTTTCAGTTCAGCAACTTTATCTTATGATACAGAGAACGGTGACTTATGGAGATACCTCAATGAGCAGAACATCCATGTTAGCGGTGATCTCCAAACTGCGCTCAGCGTCTTAAGGATGGCCATGGCACTGCCTGAAGCATTGAGAAACGAGATCAAGGAGCTTCATGTTCTTCGGAACCAAGAGCTTGCTCTTCAGTGCATGCATTACAGTTCTGCTGGCTGTGCAATATCTGACAGGGTATACATCACGCAAGATGTTACTGACAGCACGCTCGCCCACGAGGTTGGCCATTTGTTGACGTTTAACCATGATGAAAGAGAAGAAACACCCCAAGGACGTGCTGAGAAAGCATACCAATTAGAGCTGACAAGGAAATATTCCCTTACAGATCCTGACGCCCTTTATTCCTACGAGCCAGGCCAAAGAATACATGGCAATGATGAAGGGAATAATTTGATTGAGATCCAACTAACCAATGAAGAACAGCAGAATCTTGTAAGGCTTATACAGGATAGAAAAAAAAGCAAGGCGTTCTCCTTTCGCGGGCGTTGGGAACAAATCTCTACTAGAACGTATAGCGATGAATACCATAGCCAGCCAGACACTCATTCTTTTATTCCAAACAAGGGATGCATTACCTATTATGGCTGCTCTTCCTTTTATGAAGACGTAGCTGAATACGTTGCTCTTGTTGTTGCAGAAGAGCGGTATGGCGACTTTCGAAAAGAGCATATCATCCAGCCACCTGGTCATCCCGATCACGATCCAGCAAAGTATGACCCACGGTACAAACAGAAGCTGGATTTGCTGCTGGAATACAACTTTATCACAAAGGCAGATTATGATAAGATTTTTGAGGGAGTGACATGAGACGAGAACGAAAAAGCAGAAAGCTTTAAATATATGGCTGTTTTACCATAATTTTATGGTGATACTACCATGAATAGAAATGATGATGTAATCGTCCGATATCTTTTAGGGAAGAAAAATGAAGAAATAAGCATTCTTCGACTCTCAAAAGACCTTGGAACAGATTACAAAACTGTTTATTCCATCATAAAAAGGCTTGAAAAGCAAAATAGTATACGATTAGAATCTTTTGGACAATCCAAGCGCATAAAGCTCACCCAAGAAGCCACCCCAACTATTTTTGAGGCAGAGCATAACCGACGAAAAGAGCTCTTAAAGAATAAAAATATGGCAGTCATGCTTCATGATTTTAAAGCCGCGCTCTCCTCAAAATGCTATGTCCTGCTGCTATTCGGCTCCTACGCAAAGAAAACACAAACAAGCCATTCAGATATCGATATTATGTTCATTGTTCCAGACGAAAAAGAAATGGCATTTGAAAAAGAAGTTAACATGGCGATACGTTCGTTGCCATTGCCAATACATTGCTTGGTATTTTCAGAAAAGCAATTTTTAGAAATGATACATGCTAAAGAGTCAAATGTTGGCAAAGAGGCTTTAAAAAGCAATATTGTCTTATATGGGATAGAAACATATTATGAGATGATACAATGATCGACCAAAAAAGAAAAAAGCAAGCGCAGCATAATTTTTCGCAATACTTGCAGGAAGGCCTTATCAAAAAAGAAAAGAATGAAACAGCAAAAGCGATGTACCTAAAGAATGCAGAGGTATCATTGAAACTTGCAGAGGACTGCATGAATAACCAGCTCAAGCCGCACATCTGGGTTGTTGTCATAGCTTATTATTCAATGTTTTATATCGCAAATGCTGTTTTGTTAGAGCTTGGCTATAAAATTGGCAGTAAGATGGCACATAAAGTTACTAATGATGCATTAATCACCCTTGTAATGGACAAGATAAAAAAAGAAATTCTTGATGATTACGAAAATGCAAAAGAGGATGCCTTAGAAATAGCATCAATCAGATCAGAAGAAATTATCTCTTTTTATGAACTTGAACTAGACAAGAGATCAAAATTCCAGTATGATATGACAGAATCAATAAAAGAGCAAAAAGCACAGACATCATTAAAAAGAGCAAAGCAGTTTATGCTTGAAATGAAAAAATTACTGCTAGTATCAAGAACATAATAACAAACAACAAGGGGTGAAACCATGAAATATCAAACAGTTGCTTGGACGATGCTGATCGTGCTGCTTTTTTGTGCAGGACTAGCGGCAGCCCAGCCGTACCATTACTACAAGATTGACCTTGAGTACCGCTTAGGCGAGGCCACCGTGAATAGCGTTACTGTCGAGCCGTCTCAGAAGGAAATGGCAGCGCCAGTTGGATTGTACATTGCAGAAGTAGTGTCCTTTGACAACCAGATCTTAAATGTTACATTCTTTGACATTCCCCTGCTTGTCTTGTATGATACTATTGATCCAGAAACGAAAGAGATTAATGGCGGGGGACAATTTTATTTGAATGAAACGAATGTTACGGTTTACATTCCATATGATGAGAACGCTGTGGAAATCAACATCTATGATTGGAATCTGACAAGGCTGACAAGCATTGATGTGAAAGAATATGCGCAAGGAGTGGCTGGAGAAGCAGGCAAAGAAGCGCAACCACCAATCGTTAAACCATATGTTGAGACCAAAGAAGAGATGGAACGATGGCGAAGGGAGGCAAAGGCGAGGAAAGCATGGAAGACAGCCTGGATCAGCCTTGGCGTTCTGGCAGGTATTGCTATCATCATCTGGCTATGGAGAACGAGGAAGAAATAGATGAACAAACATCTTTTTTTATTTTTTGTATTATGCACCATTCTTCTGAGCTGCAAGGCTACGCTTAGTGAAGAGCACGACACGGTAGAACAACAACTATCATTCGATCCAAAAACCTTTGATTATGAGAATGGTGATTACTCGCTCATTACGGACTGGACTATTGTTAATTGGAACCAGATACCCCCAAGCAGGGTAAAAGAGGTTCCAGTTGACAAGCTTGTGTATGAACAGCTTGATTCAGCGCAGCGCATTGAGCTGACCCCTGAACAAATAGCTAGAAATTTTGATAACATTGAGTCGCTGACTACTGACGTCCATTGGCAAAAAGCAGAAGAGGCAATTCATCAAAAGTTTGGTGTTACCGTCAGCATAAAATATGCATCACCTGACATTTTTATCCGGGACAATGTTATTCTCATTGGGGGAGAAACACCATTGGCCCATGCAACATTGACTGACTCAGTATACACATTAGGAGAAATTGTTGTTGCCGGGCGTGACATCACGTTTGTCCCTGCGAAGGATAAAGGAGTACACAGTATTAATCTTCCTGATGGAGACAGCCTCAGTTTAGATGCTCGTGAGGATACATACCTCATCAACGACAATACATTTACGGGATCGATGCATTATGACAAAGGAAGATGGTACATATGGCCTGGTGACAAACCGATTATTGATGGAATCTCTCTTTCCACAACATACAGCGAAACCTATGACTTATCATTTTCTGGAGATCAGCATTTACCAGTTTATTTTGATGGACTCCCCCATGAAAGCTCTTTCTTATCAATGAATGGACAAACGAAACAGCTTTCTTACCAATTGAAAAAAGGAACTGCAACAGTCGGCCGTATTGAATTCCTCCAAGGAAATCCTTTTGTTGATGTAAAGCCTGATGATTCATTTTCACTCGATGGCAGCCGTATCTCCACTATCATGATTCAGGAACAGCGTGATGGAATAGTCCCAAAGTTAGTCGTTGGTGTGATCATGCAAGAAAACAAAGATGAATCAACAGGTGAGATCTTGCAGAATGGGAAAACACGCTTAGTGGCTGAAAAAACAGGGGTTTCTTTTTCTCTTCTCCCTAATGGAGAGCAAAAAGGAAGTGTCCCGCTTGCAATGCTTCTGAAAGATGATAAGGGGAACCCACTGTTTACGACAACTGAAGCAACGCAAAAGCTGATTTTTGATAATTCTAACAATTTCATCATCCTCCCTGAAACTGTTCCGGAAGAGTTTATAGAATGTATTTCTTGTGCTGAAGATTATAGCCAGAGTGTTGCCCTGTATGACTATGCTAGTTACGAACTGTTAAGCAGCAAAGGCATACAAAAATTCATAAGTACTGCAGGAAAGGACCCTATTGCACTTGCCCGTTTTATGTATTTGTTCAAAAAACTGCCGCCAAATATTCAGAATTCTGTACAAGGCATTGAACTTCTTCCACAAGATGAGGTGAATAATCGCTGCATTGGGAGTGGCATCACCATAGACACTGGAACAGAGATAGTTGCTGGTGGGTGCATAAAAGATTTTGTCGTCGTCACAACACCTGATGTATCATTTCAAACTCTGTACCATGAAACAGCCCACACTTTGACAATCCAAACATCAATAAACTGGCAAACAACAGATCAGGAATATGAGCAAGCAATCAAAGAATACCTGTTATGGCTAAAGAACAAGTATCAGATCGATCATCTTTCATATAATTGGATAAAGGACAACAAGGTCGTAAGAAGCGAAGGACGCTATTTACCAGTAAACCAATGCAAGCAAAAACAGGAATGTATACACATGTATGATAATTATAATAGGGAGATTATCTTACCCACAGAAGATTCGTTTGAATTATTACAGCTTCTGAACGCAAAAAAAGAAGTACCTCGCTCTATCGGGTACCGATGGCTCGACGTTGCCGGTGATGAGTATCTACCCCCAGGATACATGATAGTTACCACAGGAAGAGAACCACCAGAAAATGGCTTTGTCCGTAAGTACGGTAGTAGCAATTATCTCGAAGACATCTCTACTTTTGTTGAGCCGATTGCTAAGGAGGACCATGAATTTTTTAAGAGGAATAAGCTCATCCAGCCACCTGGCCATCCAGACTATGATCCTGCAAAGTATGATCAACGGTACAAACAAAAGCTGGATTTGCTGCTCGAATATGGATTTATCACAAAAGAAGATTACGACAAGATTTTTGAGGGAGTGACATGAAGCAGGCAATCATCCTCATTGTTGCGCTCTTAGCTATATCGCTGATGACAGGGGTACTGGCAGAACAGCACGAGCAAGCATTCGATCCAAAAACCTTTGATTACAACAAGGCTGACTACAATCTTATCACAGACTGGAGCGTAGTTGATTGGACAAAAATTCCTTACGAAAGAATAAAGGATGTTCCGCCAGACAAGCTCGTGTATGAAAAGCTAAGTTGGCTTCAGCGGTACTCTGGCATGACCAAAGAGCAGATTGCAGCAAATTTGGAAAAGATTGAGGACCTCTATCATGATGTCAGCCCAACAGAGGTGCAAAAGGTTATCGAATCCAAGTACGATTTGTCTGACGTATGGATAGGTGGCAAAGCGCAGATCAGGGATGGCATACTGCATTGTGCTGAAGGGCAGCAAAATTCTATTGACCTCAATAGGCTTGCAAAAAAGATGAGGATAGAAGTAACGCCGGATGGGATTATCCGTATCGAGCCAGAATTCACCCTGCTGGGTGCGCGGCCATATTCCGGAGAGTTTCCCCCTGGTTCATATGAAGTTGTTTCAGAGCTTTATGAAATCCCATTCACCTTAGATGGTAAAGAAGTACGAATAATGGGTGCATTCCGCTTCAGCAATGGCAGGCTTTATGCGTTTAAAAAAGAGAGAACGCTGCCAACCATTAATGGAATAGCGCTCCCCCAATTGAGTGAGCCAGTAGAGATTTTTCTTGATGGAGAAGCCCATGAAGGAAGATATCTTTCTATTGATGAATCGAATAAAAGAGTACGATTTGGGGCGGGCAAAGACGCCATCAATGTTGCATTTACTGAAGAAAACAAATTTCTTGATATTACGGACCCTGTCCTAATCAGCGCAACATCTGGTGCAGAAGTCCTTGTTCAGCGAAGATCGGACAGCATCCCCCTCATAACCTCAACCCTGCCAAGCGATAGTACTATGGACATGGTTAATGGAAATAATATTTACCAATTTAGTGCCAAGACGCTTACGTTACAGGTTAACCCGTACAAAACAGAAAACCCTGAAGAGGGCAAACCTGCAAAAGTACGCAAGCCATTGCCAATGACCATGCTGTTTAATGATGAGAAAGGAGAAAATATGCTCGAAACCCTTGGAAAGAAAGAAAAACTGATCATGGATGAGCAAGGAAATTTCGTTATCATTGAAGAAAGCATGCCAGCAGAAACAACAGAATGCTTTTCCTGCGCGAGAGATATTCTTGCAAACAGTGATGTCGAGCAGTACAATGTTCTCCTGTATCATCGACTGGGGCGAGAGATTCTCACTCTTGGAAATATCGGGGAGCTCAGGACAAAAGGAGACCCGTACATTGCAAGGCTCCTCCTCTCCTCCCTTCATGATCTGCCTCCTGAACTGCTCAAGAGCGTCCGCAACATCAATGTAGTGAGCAGAGAGAGGCTCAAAGAGCTTTGCAAAAGCAAAAATATTGATGGTTGCGCTAGTGAGGGGGGAATAATCTACTTGCCAGAAGATTTCTCCCGCGAAACCGTCTTCCACGAAGCAGGGCACACGAGAACGCTTGACCTAGCACAAGATGTTACAAGAGCAGAAATGGAATTCAAGGCATATGAATTAGTGCTCTTGAGAAAATATGGTGAGGATATCTCAGCGAATAGCAGAGAAACAGTTTGGACGCTTGCCACTGAAGAAGAAACTCAGCGCCTGTCAGCGCTCCAGCAAAAAGCAGAGCAGGAAGAGCAAAAAGACGATCTCGAAGAGCGATGGGAAACAATTGCAGATGACGTTTACGGCACCACCCTCCTCAAAGAGCCAGAAGAAGGAAGAGATTACTCAACAGAATGGAAGGACAATACCAAAGGCCCTCGCCAAGGCTGCATTAGGGCGTATGGCTGCAACAACTATTTAGAAGACATAGCTACCTTTGTCGAGCCGATCGCTAATGGTGATCACGAATTCTTTACAAGAGAAGGGCTTATCATGCCGCCAGGGCACCCCTTGTATGATTCGGCAAAGTACGATCCAAGGTACAAACAGAAGCTGGATTTACTGCTGGAATACCAGTTCATTACAGAAGAGGATTATCGAAAAATACTTCAGCCGCTTGGGTTGGGGTATCAACCAAAATGACAGGAACAAAAAACAAGAAGGAAAAGGGTAAAAGAACAGCAATTCTTACCTGCCCAGCCTGTAGCCACCTCCAGAGAGCATCAATACCCGCCAGTTCATGCCAGGCATTTTATCAGTGTAAAGGGTGCAGCAAACGTATTCAGGCAAAAAAGAACTGCTGCGTGTTCTGCGATTATAGTAATCAGACGTGTGATGAACGGCGTAAAGAATATAAACAGGAGAAAACAGCTAAAAAGAGAAGTACAGCAAAAAGAAAAAGGACAAGCAAAAAGCAACCATGACAAAACAAACCATCCTTATCATTGGCGGCGGCTTTGGGGGAGTGTACACCGCAAAATACCTCCTCCGGAGGCTAAAGGGGAAGAGCAGCGCGAACATCTGCTTGGTGAATCCCAAGAATTATTTTTTATTCTCGCCAATGCTGCATGAGGTCGCCACTGGAGGGCTGAACCAGTACAATATCATCACACCAATCCGTGACGTGCTGTGCAGCAAAAATTTTCACTTCATTCTTGGCAGCGTTGACTTTGTTGATATTAAAAATAAGTCCATTGTTGTTGGAAAAAAGAAGTACGCGTACGATTATCTTGTTTTTGCCCAAGGAGCTCACGCCAATGTTCCCTTAATTCCTGGCGCGGCAGAGCATTGCCTGCCGCTCAAGACCATAGATGACGCGGCAGCTATTCGGGACAGGATCATCAGGATGCTTGAACGAGCAGCATGGACAAAGGATCAAAAAGAGCAAAAAAAGCTGCTCACCTTTATCCTTATTGGCGGTGGGCCAACCGGTGTTGAGCTCGCCGGTGAGTTATCCCAGTTTTTACATCAGACTATCAAGTGCAGCTATCCAGAGCTAAAGAATGAGCATGTCTCTATTCATCTCGTTCATGGCGGAGAAAAGCTCGTTCCTGTTCTTCTCCATGATCCAAGCATTGAAAAGTGCCAACAAGAACTGGAAAGCAAAAAAGTAACTGTTGCGTTGAACAGCAGGGTAACGAGGGTTGAAACTGATTTCATCGAGTACACCAATGCGAAAACACGCCAAAAAGAGCACCTCTCGGGCAGCACTATCATCTGGACGGCAGGCATTACCCCTAATGTCATCAAAGGAACAGAGCACTATCTTGACAAGAGCCAGCTGCTTCAGATTGATGCATTCCTCCGCGTGAAAGCCCTCAAAAGCCATTACGCTCTTGGGGATTGCGCCTTATCCATCAATCCAGGATCTGACAAGCCCAACCCGGCAACAGCACAATTGGCAACACGGCAGGCAGCCATTGCTGCAAAAAACATTATTGCAGACATTAAAGGAAAGCCGCAGCGTGAATTTATATTCAAGCCCCAAGGATTTCTTGTTTCTGTTGGGGAATACTACGCTGTTGCAGAAGTGTTTGGCCTCTGGTTCTCTGGCTTATTTGCCTGGTGGATGTGGAGAACAATATACCTCACCAAACTTCTTGGCTGGGCGAACAAGATAAAAGTTGCTGCGGATTGGACCGTCAACTTGTTTTTCAAGCGAGACACGACACAAATTGGGAATAATTTTGAGGACTGACTATTTTTTCTTGAAGCCAAGCTTTCTTTTATCAATCTTTAATTTTCAGGCTTATATGTGTTGTTGCAATAAATACGGAAGATTTCCGGTTATGTATCAATCAAGGAC
>JACOVM010000097.1 GCA_016177345.1 Candidatus Woesearchaeota archaeon
CTGTAGCCATAACACTTCTTTCAATACTTCTTTTGATAACTGTTCTTTATTAGATACTTAGGTTAGGATAATACTCACGGCTATGCCGTGATCATTATTTTTGGTAAAATATCTTCAGAAAAAATAATCAGACAGAAAGATGTCATAAAACCGCTTCAGCGTTACCCATCAACCATAACAATTTCAATATTCAATCCTTCAGGAATAGGAACTCTCATAACAAGGCGAAGGGCACGCTCGTCGAGGCCAAGATCGATAAGGCGCTTGTGGACACGCATCTCGTAACGTTCCCATGTTGCCGTCCCATTGCCGCAAGGTGACTTTCGAGTCGTAACCTTCAGCCGCTTGGTAGGCAGTGGAATTGGGCCACGCATGTTTACCCCGGTCTTTTCAGCAATGCCATTGATATATTCACAGACCTGATTAATCTTCTCGATGTCCGCGCTTGCCAGTTTGATTCTTGCTTTTTGCATGGTCGTTCCAACATGATAAATTCAATTCATCATGACCTCATCATGATATGCCCCTTATGAATTAAAAAAAGGGAAATGAAAAAATGATTCGTGCCGCGTTTATGCCTTCTTTACCAGGTCAACACACATTCCTGCCGCAACAGTTGCACCAGAATCCCTAATCGCGAATCGCGACATTTGTGGGATGGCTGATTGTTTCTCAACGCATAGTGGCTGCACTGGCTTGACCTTGACGATGGCAGCGTCACCATTCTTGATGAAGTCAGGGTTTTCCGCCATCACTTCACCAGTAGCTGGATTGAGCTTCTTTGGAATAGCAACAATCTGGCATGCTACTTGCGCCGTGTGAATGTGGAATACAGGCGTGTATCCAACAGTAACAACAGTTGGGTGATTGAGCACGACGATCTGGGCAGTGAATTCTGAAGCAATCGTTGGTGGATTGGATTCATGGCCAAGAACGTCTCCTCGTGCAATGTCCTTCTTGCCAATGCCCTTGACAGAGAAGCCAACGTTATCGCCAGGCTCTGCTTCGTTGATTTGTTCATGGTGCATCTCAATGCTCTTGACTTCACCATGGACTCCTTTTCCTTCGCGCCCAGGAACAACAACAACCTTGTCGCCAATCTTCATGACTCCTGTTTCAACTCGGCCCACAGGAACAACACCTATTCCAGTGATGTTGTAGACGTCCTGAATTGGAAGCCGAAGAGGAAGTTGTGTTGGCTTTTCTGGAGCCTTGAATTCATCAAGCTCTTCAACAAGGGTCTTGCCAGTCCACCAAGGCATTTTGTCTGATTTCTTTGCAATGTTTTGCCCTGGTAGTGATGCAGTTGGAACAAAGCGAAGCGTATCAGCTTTCCAGCCAGATTGTGTCGCGTGCTTTTTGACGTCCTCACAAACCTGCTTGAATCGCTCCTGCTTGTAGTCAACGCCTGGCATGTCCATTTTGTTGACAGCAATAAGGAGCTGCCCAACGCCGAGAATCTTCGAAAGGCGAAGGTGCTCGATGGTTTGGGCATTAACGCCGTCGTTTGCTGCAACAACAAGAACAGCAGCATCAGCCTGTGATGCCCCAGTAATCATGTTTTTGATGAAGTCCTTGTGGCCTGGTGCGTCAATAATGGTAAAGTCATACTTTGCAGTCTGGAACTTTTTATGAGCAAGGTCAATGGTGACACCGCGCTCTCGCTCTTCTTTGAGATTGTCCATAACGTATGCGAATTCAAAGCCTGACTTTCCAAGCTCATCAGCCTTCTCTTTGAGCTTTCGAAGCGTCATCTCATCAATGTTTCCGGTATCGTAGAGCAGCCTTCCAACTGTGGTGGACTTTCCATGGTCAACGTGGCCGATGAATACCAGGTTAATGTGTACCTTATTTCTTGCCATAGTGTATCCTCCTTCTCTCTTTTTTTGATAAGTGGGATATTGCCTTTTTCGGATTATTCCGAACGCCCCAATAGAGCAAGGCACACCAACTTATTTAAAAAGATTGTTATATTTGCCTGAAAAAAGCAGGTGTTTTTAAGGTTTGCGGTCAACGCAGTTTCCTCCCTTATCGCACAACTAGGCTGCTGTATCGGGAGGAAACTGCGTTGCGTTTAAGAAAATTCTTCCATTACAGTGCATTTTTTACCCTCTTTAGTACAACTATGCTAATATGTCGGGTAAAAAATTCACTGCTTTTTAAGAAAATTCTTGCATCGTCACAACTAGCCAGACGTGTAGCTGGAGGCTCCTCACTACGTTCGGAGCCCCAAAAAACAGGGTAACTGCCAGTTTATAAAGGAAAAAATGGAAAAAAGAGGTAGGCTACGCGTTTAACGGCAGTATTCTATCATCCCTATCATCTTATTGAATCTATTATCTTGAATAAAAGAACAGCAAAGAAAAAGAAAACCCTATTTACCCATATTTCTAAATATTACTAATCCTAATCACTATCATCCTGGTCGTCTTCTGAGTCATAATCATCCCAGTCTTCCATGGTGTTTCCCTCCTAAAGTAAAGCTGATGCCATCTCGTTGTCTTTGATGGCACCAGTACTAGCATCTTTTTATCTCTTCTTCTTTTTTGCTTTTGCTTTCATTGTCGTTATCCTCCTTTTTTATAATGAAACATGATTTAATGCCATTGAACGTAGCAGAAATTTATATTTATGGTGAATCATCGTTAAGAACAATTTTGGTGTCATCAACCATGCCATGGTTTGTATGTTTTGGTTAGAAAACCCCATTTTATTTTTTTGATAATACATGGCATACTACTATTTAAATGTTTGCAATATACAAATGCAGAATTGGATCCAAAAATTAAAAAAGAAATAGAAGTGTAAGAGATAAATTAAAGAAAAAATGATCAAAGAAAGAATTAGTCATCGATGATCTGCTTCAACGATAATCTGCTTACTGGTTCTCACTCAATCCTTTTCTTGTTCGGATTTGGGTGATGACGCGCATTTGGAGCTCTTCAGGAAGCTTCTCATACGTCTGATCGATCATGGAGGACGTTCCTCTTCCTTCAGTTGCCGATCGAAGGTCATTGGACATGCCAAGCATTTCCGCTACTGGGATTTTTGCCTTGACGTGAACCATGCTTCCCTCAGAGATCAAGTCCAAGAGCTGCCCACGCTTGTTAGAAACCAGCTTTGAGATTTCCCCCATGTACTCCTCTGGAGCCTCAAAGAGCATGGTTTGCATGGGCTCGAACATTACTGCATTGGCATTCACCATTGCCCCCCGAATACCCTCTCGCACTGCAGGGTACATTTGTGCTGGGCCCCGGTGGATAGCGTCCTCGTGGAGCTTACAATCCATCAGGCTAACCATCACGTTAATGCATGGCTCTCGAGCAAGCGGGCCTGATTTCATAACATCCTCGAACATGTCTAAAACCATTTCTAAAATCTCTTGAATATACACAATACCTCTTGTTCTATCGACAAACACATTGCCATGGAAGACATCTTTTACCTTGTCTGCTTCTTTGGTATCCATGCCGCAGTCGACAAACTTGTCTCGAAGGGCAAGGTCTTTCTTCTTGATTCGCCCTTCCGGTATTTCTCCTTTTTTGATCATTTCTGCAATTGCTGCAGGGATTGGCTCGACAATAAAGTATAGTTTATTATGCTTGTTTGGTGATTTTCCCTCAAACTCTTGAAGTGTCTTTTTGAGAATGCTTTCGCGGTATACCACGATTGGGTTAGAGGTGGTAATGTCAACGCCCTTTTCCGTTTTAATCCTATTCTCAATAATCTCAAGGTGAAGCTCTCCCATGCCGCTCATGAGATGCTCTCCTGTTTCCTCATTAATTTCTACCCGAATGGAAGGGTCTTCTTTTGCAACTTGCCGAAGGACCTCGATAACTCGGGGAAGGTCGCTTGGCCTCTTTGCTTCAATAGATTTGGTAACGACTGGCTCAAAGATGTGGGTGATTTGCTCGAATGGCTCCCCCTCAATGCTGCAGACCGTCTCTCCGGGGTAAGACTTAACACCTGCAATGCCGATGATGTTTCCAGATGGAACATTGTCTACAATTTCCCTCTTTGCACCGTTATAGATAAAGATCTGCTGGATTCTTGCCCTCTGTTTTGCGCCAAGCAGATACACTTCGGTACCGCGCTTCATCGTTCCTGAAAACAAGCGCCCTGCGCTGATTTCTCCTGCCTGCGGATCAACAACAATCTTTGTAATGCAGAAATCAATAGGCCCGTTTGGATCACAAGCTGCCAATGCTTTTCCTTGGTCTGACTCGGTATCACCACGCCAAATCTTTGGAATTCGGTAGGGCTGGGCTTGTTTTGGGTTTGGAAGATGGCGTACGACCATGTTCAAAACGCACTCGTGCAGCGGCGCTTTTTTTGCCAGCTGCTTGTGCTCTTCTCCGCCGCCCTGGTATGCCCCGATAACATCCTTGAGCGTGATGCCTTTCTTCTGCATGAATGGGATAGACAATGCCCAGTTATGAAAAGCTGAACCAAAGGAGACGCTGCCATCTTGAACATTGACCTGCCATCTATCTCCATATTCTGGCTCGGCAATTTTCTTGATCAGGCGATTCACGCTGGTGATGACATTGATGAATCGCTCCTGCATTTTTTCTGGCGTCAACTGCAGCTCTTTGATAAGGCGATCTACTTTGTTGATGAACAAGGTTGGCTTGACGCGCTCTCGAAGCGCTTGCCGAAGAACTGTTTCTGTTTGCGGCATGATTCCCTCGACAGCGTCGACAAGAACAATGCAGCCATCAACTGCTCTCATCGCCCGGGTAACGTCCCCACCAAAGTCGACGTGCCCTGGCGTGTCAATAAGGTTGATAAGAAATTCCTTTCCGTCAATAACGTGAACCATCGATACTGATGCTGCGTCAATGGTAATGCCTCGCGCTATTTCGTCTTCATGGAAGTCAAGCTGCCTGGCTTTTCCGGCAAGCTCTTCTGCCATCATGCCTGAACCAGCAAGTAGATTATCAGAAAACGTAGTTTTTCCGTGGTCAATATGGGCGCAGATTGCAATGTTTCGGATATTTTCGTAGTCTTTGGCAATTCGGACAACCCTGTCCACCATCTTTTCTCCCATCTCTCTCCCCGCCCCATTTGTTGTTTATTGTAATTTTAATTGTTATATTGTAAGTTTAATTATGGTTATGTTACTAATCACTCGGTGATATGAACGTCATGCACTGTTTTGTAAGAATGCAGCTCATCATCTTTAAACCAGAGCTTGATTTCCCGCTTCGCACTTTTTAGGCTGTCTGATGCATGAACAAGATTTTTTAGTGTAACCCCTTTGCCGTCAGCATATTCGTAACTGACATGCGCGAAATCCCCCCGAATTGTCCCAGGCTGGGCGCTTCGCGGTTCTGTTGCACCAACCATTTTTCGAACTTGAGAAATGGCATGCACTCCCTCAAGAACTAACGCGATCACCGGGCCAACGGTAAGCAGTGCTTCCAGGCCAGGATAAAAGTGCTTTTCGACATGCTCGGCATAGTGCTTCCTGGTAAACTCTTTATCGACCCAGGTCATTTTTACCCCGACAATCTTCAGGCCGACATCTTCAAAACGCTGGATGATACGCCCGGTAAGGCATCGCTGAACGCCATCAGGCTTTACAAGAACAAGAGTCCGCTCGATCATTGTACGTTGTCACCCTTCTCTTTTTTTTGCCTCATCCCTTCACCTTTTGCTTCCTTTTGAAAGCTCTTGGTCCATCTTGTTTCTCGGGCTTTTCGATGAAGCTTAAGGATATTCTTCTCGCATTTTCGTGAACAGAAGTACATGACCCTTCCGTCATTTTGGACAAAGATCTTTCCCGTACCCCGTTCAATGTCTTGCCCGCAAAAAGTGCACTGCATGCTTACACCATCCCTTTTCCTTTCTTATTCAAGGGCCGTGCCTCAAATTCAGTTTCCCGAAGCATGAGAATATCCCCGATACGGACTGGGCCTTTGACATTTCTCCGCATGATTTTGTCACGGTCTCTACCATCAAGAATCTTGCATCGAACCTGAGTTGCTTCTCCCCGCGCCCCAGTCCTATCGATGAGCTCTTCTACTCGTGCAGGAACGGCATAGGAGAATTGAACTGCACCTTTCTTTTCTTCAGCAGCCGGAGGAGGGGGCCTTTGCTGCCCTGGCTGTTTTTCTTTTTGTATTTCTTTTTGCATTGCCATAATCATTCCTCACGATGGTGAAGCATAGCGATCATACCGATAGATCACGTTATACCCTATGTTATAGTATATTAAGTTATAGTATAGGATTACGCGTGAATTATTTTGATTCAGCGATTTCTTTAATGACTTTCTTTGCCTCCCCCTCTTGGGTGATGGCAACCGCTGCTGTTCCAACGCTGAGCCCAGCCGCAGCCCCGAGCTCTTCTTTTGAGGGGACTTCAACGCAGGGAATATTTTTCTCTTTTGCAAGAAGAGGAATGTGCATGGTGATTTCAGGCGGAGAAATATCCTTTGCAATAACTACCAGTTTTGCAATGCCTTTTTCCAAGACTTTCGTTACTTCATTAGCACCCTTTTTGAGCTTTCCAGTATTTTTTGCAATCTCAATTGCTTCGTATGCTTTTTCTGCTTCTGCCATAGTCATTTGCCTCCTTTCGTCAATAGCAGGATACCATGATGAGGTAGACAAGAAAATCGTCCTGTCCTTCAGGCTTTCGCCATCATCAGTCATCCAGTAGTTGGATACTTATTGAATAATTGATGCGAGAAGGAGGTTATTTATAAAGTTTCTGATTTCACGTGTTTGGAAAAACCACGTTTCTTAGGCTGGTCTACCATTTCTGGTCCATAATTAGAAGAAGGGTATAACCATCACGCCCCTCGCTTTGCTCGGGCGTGAACGGGAAGGAGTGGCGCCACCACTATCGATATAGATGTTGAGTCCTTTTTTCTTGCTCCTCAATTGGTGTGGAGCAAGAAAAAAGGATTTGTTTATTCGCTTTGATGTGCGGTGGCGCTGATCACTCGTCGTTCATGGCGAGCGCAGCGAAGCCATGATAGTCATTATCTCATATTTTACAACAAGTATAGGCGCAGAGAAAACACAACCCGCAACATTTATATACAGCCAACACTAAAAAAGAAGAAAAAGGGGTTATTATGAGTCGTAGCTATCTTTATTATATTGTTGGTGTTATTCTTTTATTAGGCACCATAACCTTACTTGGTGGCTGTACCGCCCCTTGGCAGCTGATGTATTGTGAAGCAGATAATGATTGCCCTTCTCATCTTCTTTGCCGCGAGAATCGGTGCGTTGCGTATTATAATCTTCCTTCTGAAACAATAATATCTGATACGAACCTTCAAGACGCAGCTGTTGAGCCCCAGGTTGTTGTTGAGGAAACCCCAACAATAGTTATTCCACCAAACACCTGTACGATTGACAATCCCTTCCTGTCCTGTTCAATAGAGGCGTTTTCGAACCCGAAGCGCCTTCCCTTATTAGTATTTAAGATATCCAATGACCGCCTTTCCGAGACACTTATCGTTAGCGACCTTGTCTTTTATACGTCCAAGCTAGGCGGGGATCAGATGCTCTGCCGTGCTTCGCGAGCCCAGGGAAAGAAAGTAGAAAGTAGGGCAACACTAACAACAGACGTGGAAGCATGCTCACTTGAGCCCTATGAAGGCGGAGTTCTTCAGGGCTGGTTTGAGCTTGATGTCACCAAAGGATACTACGCGTCAGGCCAGGCCCCTATTGCAACAAATTTTGGGTCGGGCCGTATTCCCGGAACCTTTTCTGTGTATGTGAATGCCACCGTGGAAACTAAAGAAGCAGAGCAAAAAGAAACCCTGCCGGTTGCAACATCATAAAAAACATAAATAAGCTCATCTTTCTGCTTTGATTATGGCGCCTTTACCAGTTTCTCAGACAGGGATGAACCTTGTTCCAAAAATACTTCTCATTCTTGGGGCTGTTATGCTTTTGCTTGTTTCTGGATGTATTCCGCTGCAAGAAACAGCAAGTTCTCAGCGAACCCAGCAACAGCCAATACCAGCACAGCAGCCTTCTTCACCACTGGAATCACCAGCTGCACCATCACCTACTGTACTAAGTGATTCTGGAAGCGATTCTACTGCAGGACAACCAACAACAATGCCCCAAGAGCCTCCAGCACCAACCATGCCAACGACAACACCAAGCTTACCCGATCCTGTTCCAACCTCTCAAGAGCAAGTCACATGCGAGGACAGTGATGCAGGGTTTGATCCTGCAATACAAGGAACTGCCACGAGAACCTACCAGGGAGAGGCAACCTCATTTGAGGACAAGTGCAACAATGCTATCCTCCTTGAGCATTATTGTGAGGATAACATTGTCAAGACACGAGAGGTCGTGTGCGACAACGGCTGTACTGCTGGCGCGTGCCTTTCCCCAAAGCCAGTTACGTCATCTTCACCGGTATCTCAAGAAGAGTATGACCCATCAAAAGAATTCTACAACTGCTACAACGGATATCGGGACACTCAAGAGACAGACGTTGATTGCGGCGGCCCTGACTGTTTTGGGTGCGGATATGGCAGGCGCTGTAATGTGAACGGCGATTGTGCTGAGCCCTTAGTGTGTAATATCCGAATGAAGAAATGCTCTGACTTTAAGCATTAAAGATATTGTATCATAAAGAGATTATATTAAAATTCGCTGTTTTAGTTGTGCTTATTTCTGATGCCCTCGCTTGGTAAACAAGTTATAGAAGGCTGCAATGAAAAAGCCAAGCAAAAAGCCGTCAATAAATCCCCACACAAAGCCAAGAAGAGCGCCAGAAAAGGACGGGCCAACACCCCAATGGAGCGTGCCAAGAAAGGTTACCAGGCTGACTCCACGGTCAAGAAATGCAGCAGAAAGGCTGAGAAGAAATTCGACAGCGCCAACAACAATCCCAACAGATAATCCAAGGTTTCTCGGATGCAAGACATCTAAAAAATGAACCATTCAAAGGATTGGCAGGATTGATTATAAAAAAGTTGTGGAAAATAATCTCTTAAGGATGGAGGTACTGAAGATGATGAATCCCATCCCGTAATTGCCATGTGTCAGGAATGTGATAGACAGCTTCCCATCTTGTCATTTTTTTAGCAAAAACAACGCCTCGCTCTCTTCTATCCACCAGGTATCTAATGTTTGGCCTTGCCTTTGTTGGCCGGCGAGAATGGCGCTCATCGTAAATCCCTGCGGGATTAAATAGCTTAGGATCCATTTTTATTCCAACCTCTGCATGCGCATAATGTACTTTACCATCCCACAATCTGGAAATAAGCCCATAATCCCTATAGTATTGTTCCCCTGTTGAAACATGAATAACGCCGCCCCTCGTTTTTTTTATTTCATCAGCGCTGGCACCGTATGTTGCCTCATCAAGAGAGCGTATCGGATGGCCTTTGATAGTGATTACTCTTTTTCGTAAGTCAACAAGAAGCGTTCCCCCATTATCGGGGCTTCTCGCAGTGTCTTTTCTTGAATTTGGTGAATAAGAAACAGCAAAGCTGACCGGCTCATGATCATCATAGTGGATACCTTGTTCAACCATTAGTTGTTGCACTTTCTTTGCAAGGTCATGCTCTCCAGTAGAGCGAAGAACTTCCAGGATATGGCGTGAAAAGCCCCTATTTTCCTCTTGAGCTGCACGTGAGTAACGATCGTATTCATCTGCTGTAAGAACAGGTTCTAAAGCAGTATATCCAGAATGCTCGCGCTCGATGGCGATAAACTCAGCGATCGTTTTTGGCTGCCGTTGAATCGTATGAAATACCCAATTCGGGCCACGAACAGTTCTCGAACGACGTTCTGTCTCATCAATAACATGAAGGTTAAGCCAGCCCATAGATGCTTGAGAAAAGCAGCTGTTTAAATAGGTTTTGGGGATTTTTATAGATTAGGGATAAATAAATCCCCTGCGCCCTATACGCAAAAATAAGCAAAAGCAGATTATGCTGCCTTCCTTAAAACAACAGGATACCAAACATCCCGGTCACCACCAGTATATACCTGACCTGCTTTGCTTGTTCGCTCCTGATCAACCAAAAGGGAGATTGTCGGCCCAATTCCCATCATCTGTTTAGCAAGGCTAGAGTGCGTGCTGCACGCATAAACAAGTCCGTCGTGCTGTAATGCAGCAGCAACTTTTTTCAGCTTCACAACAACATCATCCTTATTCTTGTAGCAATGGTCGATCACATTAGAAAGGTATATCTTTGTAAAGCCTTTTCTTTGTTCCACAACATCAAAAACGTCAGCATGAACAAAGGAGGCCAATGCCAATTTGCTTCGAATTGCATCAAGCCTGCCTGGTTTTAAAAAATAGGCATCACGATCTTCTTTCTCGGTGTCCATAGCGCCCACTAGACAATCCTCTTCCCGAAGAAAGGAGGCAGTATCTCCGGTAGCAAGATACCATCTCCTCTTGTTCGCATACTCTATTTGGACAGGTAAGCGATCAACAGCAACGACTGAAGCTGCATGCTCAAGAAAGGCAAATGCAGCATCACCAGATCCACAAACAGCTAACACATCATCGTTTGATTGAACATCCAATCCAGCCATGATACTGTCCAGGTTTTCATTTAAAACAGAGTATTGTAAACGGTTGATAAGCACTGCTCCGGTTATTTGTTGTATAGACGGGTATCGTGCCATGCCCTTCACTCATCATCTACGGTAAACAGCCTGCTGTCTTTTACTTTGAACAAGCCGATTCGTGCTCCAGCATCAAGCCATGCATGGGCGTAATTGAGGGCGCCGAAAGCATTGACGTATTCGCCTTGATTTCTGAAATGGTCTGCATCGTCATAATATCTTTGAGCCATGTCAAGAAAATCAGCAGCTTCTGCGTGGCGCTCAGCACATGTTGGAGAAGAACGCACCTTGTCAAGAGCTTCTTTCGTGATGGAGAAGTATTTGTCCAGCTTGGTGTCGGTGATCTCTCGCTTGTTATCCATACAATGTTAGGGGGAAGAGTTATTTTTATGCTTAACGGTCGAAAAACGAAACGCTTTTAAACTTAGTATTGCCCCTTTTGGGCATATGACTCTTCAGCCATCTGAAACGTATCACCAGCCAGCCCCTGAACAAAGATGCCCAACTCTTCACCTCTTTAATTTAGATGGATTTCTTCAGCACATTACCAACGCTGCCGATAAAGATGAACCATTGAGGATTGGGCAGTTCATCGATACCACTCCAGCTGCTAACAGTTCAGCAGTGCGCCGATATGGCGAATATATACAGATTGAATGCAGGGGGCACTATCCGATTCTTGGGCCGGAAGGAATCATCGGAACACTCCTTGGATTAGAGGGCGGGCGCCTTGTTGGATCACTAAGTGTTGAAACCGGGTATATTAATGACGACAGCATCTTCATAGGGCGATACGAACGGATCCGTCTTGATTTGAGAAGGCCTGTCCTCCTGCAATCGGGCGCATACCAGCCTGCAGCATTGAAGTAAGAAGAGCGACATCAGACGCTGGTGATGGCTCTGTTTATACCTGGCGGATGGACAGAGTACGGGCGTTTCCACTAACGCAAAAGGCAGATCTTGAAGGCAGAATTCCTTCTTCCTGGCTCTTGAGGGATGGAAAAACTAAAGAACACATCATAAAAGTGTGAAAAAAATAATATGGGACCTCAGAGACCTCATTGAGGAGGGAAAGAAAATGAAAGCATTAACCCTCTTCAAACAGCGAAAAGTCAGCCTTGGATTAGGTGCAAAACTTGCAGGGATTACGCTTAGCGAATTTATTGATCTTCTAAAAGAATGCAATATTCAGCTTAATCTTGATCAGGAAGATGTTGAAGAAGCATTACAAACAGCACGCCGAGTATTGTGACTTTGTAGCTTTTAGGGAAGAATCCGTTCACTCAATCTCATACGCCACCGTAATTGCTGCGCTTACCGTCACGTCGCCGGGTGTAATTGGTGTCGGCTCTGGGGCCATGGCTGCGTCTGCCGTATACATCCGTTCTTTAGCATACATCATTGGCACCGGATAGTTGGCGCTGGACTCTGACACATATTCAACCTCGCCAAGCTTGACGCCAAGGCCATCGGCAATGCCCTTTGCTTTTGCTTTAGCCTGCTCTGCTGCCATGGCAAGAACTTCAGAGCGAATCTCTTGCTGTTTTTTTCTTGTCAAGCTGAACAAGATATTGTCAACCCCGTTCATGCCTGCTTGCACTCCTTCATCAACAACCTTTCCAACCTGATCCAGGTCAGTGAGCGTTACTTTGATAACATGATCAAGCTGATACCCTTTATCCACCATTCGCTCTTTTTCCCACTCTCGCAGCGGATAGAGGTTGTAGGACGTTGTTTCAATATTCTTTTCTTTAATGCCAAACGCCTCAAGCTGAGCATAAACATGATTCATAGTCTGACGATTGACGCTTTGCACATCAGCAACACTCAATCCCTTTGTTTGCAGCCGGAGATAGACCTCAGCCTGGTCAGGCGCAGTTTCTAAAAATGCCTCACCTTGGACTGTGATGGTATCGTCTGTTGAAGCAGCATTCTCTTCCCTGCTAAACCCAACAGCAAGCGCAATACCAACAATGGCAAGCACAAATACCCCAATAATTGCTCCTGTTTGAATTTGCTCAAAACGGTTTTCTGCCATAATAACCACTATTCTCTTGAAGCACTGTTCTTAGCACTGTTAATGATGCCCATCTATAAATATCCATCGATGACTTTTATTGGGATTAAACATATCTCCCATTTTTATTTGCACATGGCAACCGCTATCTGGGCTTGCGTAAAGTAAGCATCACAGCCTTCACTGTACGTGTACGCCGTGGAAAACCTGCCGCAGATCGCACCAGCAGGGCCGACACCAACAGGGCTCTGGCTGAAGGCATCAAGGCACTCTTTGCAGCACGTTTGAAACACGTCAGGTGGTGATTTCGTTGCACATGCCATAAAAAACAAGATTAATGCAACAAGAACAACGAGAACAACACGAATGATTTTCATAGGGTGTTTAAACCGTGTTGGGTATATAAAGATTGCGGGAAAAGCTATCTCAGAAAACGCTATTAAACGCATCAATTCATCAATAGCTCCAGTGGCTCATCACTGATTGAGCACTTGGCAGTGTATTCCACCATAACGCTGGCCTAGCTGATGAATCATGTCCGAAATATGCCCGTGGCCTAATACGATAAGAGGGGTGGAATCTGGATTATTTTTCCGATAGGAAACAATTCTGTCAGCCATCGCTGTATTTCTTCCATGAACAATGCTGTTTGGAACTTCGCCAATTACATCTGATACTTTCAAAAGCACTGGAGAGGAAAAAAATGAGTGTCCTGCATGGTCGGCAACAGCAGTGGCAATGTAAATGCTCGGCCCGTACGCGATACAAAGAGCGCCAAGTACGCCAATAACTGCATTGCCGGATGCCGACATACCTTGGCGGATACCATTATTATCACGAGATTCTAATCCAATGACTGGAAGCTCGTGTTGCACTGCAATCTGCACGGCATCAGCAGCTTGGCCTCCCCGAAGATGGTTAAGAGTAAGGTTATATGCTGCGGAGATAATATGCTCAGCGATAGCCTTCTTCTGTTTTGGTTTTGGTGATGCTCGGCTGCTTTCAACGTGTTCCATAACTCCTTCGCTGAGAACAATATTGATAGGATGCTCATGAAGAACGTGGGAGACAAATTGGGAAGAGGCAGAATTATAAAGATGTATTTCACCGAGAAGGTAAAACTGTTTTTGCCTCCCCTCAACTGCTTGGCACTCATAAGCTGAAACTGTTACTTGTTCATTAAAGGATGGCTCGTACCCTAGGCTGCGAACAGCAGTATAATGTCCTATTGAAAGAACAGACAAAAGACCCCATCCAGCGGCATACACGCCAAGCGCCCGAACAGTTTTTCGTGACTCTGATACGAGCGTGCGAGGCAGTGCTTTGATGGAGGTAATGGCTGCATGATAAGATGATCGTACCAGATCATATACAGAACGAAAAAATGGTGATTCTCCTTCTTGTTGTTTTGTAATTTCCTTTTCTTCTCGTTTTGTAATAAGCCGCCACGCCTTCCGTCCTGTTTCATATAGAAGGGAACAAGCATTGGTAGTGAGCAACGCAAGCCCATAGTTCGGCGCAGAGAGCGCGAGAACGATATTTGTAGCTATAACAGGATTTCGAATCGCGGACAACACCACATCCTCCAGAAAAGGCTGGAAGCTATCAGGATGTTGAACAGGCTCTTGGCGCTGCTCATCCCTCTTTTTCCTGTTTTCCATTTCAATACGGCGCGCAGTAGGAAGAATAGCTGCCACCACCATTGTTTCTAACCCATGACGGCAAGCAAGTACAGAATGATGATACGCTTCCTTTATCATTCGTCGTGATAACGAATTCTCTGAAATACTTTCGGAAGCCAAAGTCATATAGTGAGGAAGAAAAAGTCTTATTTAAGGGTTATGGTTGGTGTACAGTTTATTCAAAATTTATCGCCTCCCAAGGCTCCACAAGAGTTGCGCATACACCTTAAATGAATTTGCCACTTCCTGGTTTTGGATGACAACAGAAAATGATTTTCCCTTATTGATGCCAATGGTTACCGTATCTGCATAAATCTCCATCCATGCGTGAGTAATGATTCCTTCAGGAAGGTAGCGAACCTCACTTAGGGGATACATTGATGATGTCTCACCATAGGGCTGGCGCGCGTACTCATTGTATAAGTATCTGCAGTTGATTCCCTTTTCATAGCGCCGCCGATGGTACTCCTTAAAGTAAGGTGTCATTGAACCCTCATAAGGTGATCTTGCAATGCCAATGATCCACATCTCGTCTCCTTTTTTCATAATTTTTAATGTTCGCTCGCGAGCAGTTTGTAATCCTTTTAATCCGTCATAGACCTGCGCAGTTTCTGACGTAACGGCAGACTGTTGCTGGAGCTCAAGCTGGGGAATAAGCTGTTTCAGCGTTTTTCCTTGCTCGGTAAGGAGCTGCTCTTTCTCCTTAAGATAAACCATCAGCCTGTTGGGGTCAGCTGCCTTGAAGAACTTGGTCTTTCTCTTTACAATATGGCTGGCTAATCCCTTTTTGGCAAGCCGATCGAGAACAAGATAGATTTTTGATACAGAAACCCCAGATTCCTCCACTAATGGGCCTGAGGTTGTTTCGCCAAGCCTCATCAAGGCAAGGTATACCTTGATTTCTCCATCCGTGAGGCCAAGCTGCCGCAATGGTTCAATGTCCATGCTTGCCCTGTAGTATGCTTTGCTATATAAAATGTTCTATTTTATCCCCCTAAGGAGATAGTAGTTTATTCCCCCTAAAGGGAAAGGAATTTTTAAATAGTTGTTACCTTTTGTAAGTGATTAAATACTTGAAAACCAATGTGAAAAAGAGGTACCACCATGAAACCAACAACACTGCCAAAAACACTAACAGCAATAGTATTGGGCGCAAAGCTCCTTGCTGGATGCGGCGACCCATTAGGATATTGCACGAAAGTAACAGATGTTCCCATTGTTGATGACGTCCAAGCTGACACGCTATTGCCAATGCATCGCTCACAAATCTGTGATAGGCCCGATGGTGGCTTCGACAGCTATCGAGATGGCAGGCGTTATTACAGCAGCAGCCGATAAGTGTGTAAATTGCGTATAATCTCATGGTAAGAAAAGAAGAAGCATATTGTCTTGCAGATGGCGAACAGGACACGTACACCCTAGTGCCGAGAGAGGACAAAGAGCTTATTGATGAAGCAGCTATTAGAAACCATTGGAAACTCCGGGCACAACGCACTGGTGTCCAGGCTGTCATGTCTGCAAGGCACACTATTGAAGAAAATCAACACGCCTCCAACGCTCTTCAAGACGATATTTTTAATTTCTTAGACAGTTATGTGGTTGGAAAACATGTATTTGAACTTGGCGTCGGCATTGGCAGAATGACTGAAGAGCTTGCGAAGCGAGCAGCACACGTTACCGGGTATGACATGACCCCAGAAATGATTATCAAAGCACGACAAGCATTACAAGGATATCATAATGTTGATCTTCATATAGGAAAAATAGAAGATGTTCCAGTAGGAAAAAAATATGACTTGGTATTCGAATGCCTTGTTCTGCTTCACATTCTTAATTCAGAAGAAGTTCAGCGGACAATACGTCGAATGCAGGATCTCAGTGATAGAGTTTTTATTGTTGAGCATACCTACGAAGGCCCTGATTTTCCAATCTCCAGATATAGTGTACTAAGAACGCCAGAAGAGTATGAAGCGCTATTTAAGCCGTATCGATCCGTGTGGCAAAAAGAACATCGCTGTGTTGGCGATCGCTTTACCATGATGCTATTCGAAAAATGAGCCAACCCTCAGATGTATATTAGCCCAACAACCAGCAAAAGAACATTCACTGCATAAATCGCGCTGCAGACCAGGCAAAAATTGTGCTGCTTGACATAAGATACATAGGCGAGATACATCGTTCCAAGGCCAGAAAGCACGGCAAGCGCCTGAACAGCTGCTTCAGCACCAAGGCTCGCAAGAATAAATACTACTGAATAAAATATCAGGCCAACAATGGTGTTAGAAAAGCCTAGGAGGCTGCCGTACGTGCTTCCAAATGCCTTCGAGCAGGATATATTTGAGCTCACGTCACACAAAAATGCCATTCTCTCCGTTCTCCCTTTCTTTCCCGAACTATGGTTCATGCGCTGCCTTACTGAAAAACCATACAGAGAAAGAAGAAAACCAACAATGCTCAGGACTTGGATAAAAAGAATATTCATTGCCCTCACCGGAGCAGCTGCTCTTCAGCAGCGCGAGCAGCATTTCTGACCACTTCTGGAAGAGCAGGATGGATGTACACCATGTTCAACAGGTCATGAACGGTTGCATCACGCTTCGCATACATTAAGGAGATCACCATATGGATCATGCCGCTTGCTTCCTCTCCGATCATGTGGCAGCCAAGAAGCTTCCCTGTTGTTGCATCGGCGATGAGCTTTACAAAGCCGTGATCAGAACGGCGCGCTGCACCCATTGCACAGTCTGCATACTTGCTGAGCCCAACAACATAGTCTTTATTGAGCTGTTTGCCCTGCTCAAGAAGCTGGTCCTCAGTCATGCCAAGGCTTGCAATCTGCGGATGGGTAAAAATAGCATGCGGCATTGGCCCGTAATCAACAGCCTTTTTTTTCTTGTCAATAAATAGTGTTTGGATAAGATGCTCTGCCTCGAAGTTCACGCTGTGCCTGAATAGATACTTTCCAGCAATGTCTCCAAGGGCATAAACGCCTGGAACACTTGTTTCCAAGAAAGAATTTGTTTCGATAAAGCCGCTCTTCGTGACCTTAATATTTGTTTTGTCAAGCCCAAGGGCGTCGCTGTTAGGCACAACTCCAGTTGCCACCAGCAATGCATCGCCAGAAAGCGTTTTCTTTTTTCTGCCGTTTTCCATAACAACAGAGAAGGTTTTGTTTTTATAAGAAATAAGAGTTGGATTCCAGCCAAGGTGAACATGGTGATGCTTCGTAAATACCCTTGTAAATTCAAAACGGATATCTTTATCCTCGCGGCCAAGAAGGCCACTGCGCACGAGAAAATGAACATCAGAACCGAGGGCTTGATACGCGTAGCCAAGCTCAGCCGCGATATAACCACCCCCAATCACGATCATCTTTTTAGGAAGCCTCGTATTGCGGAGCGCATCAGTGCTTGTCATGTATGGCGTTCCTTTCAGCCCTTTGATTGTGGGAATTTGCGGCCGCGCGCCTGCAGCGATAAAGATGCGATCAGCAGTAATATGCGTTGCAGTAATATGTGTTCCACGAACCAGCAGGGTCTTATCTTCAACAAATCTTGCTTCATGGCGATACACGTCGAGGTTTTTGCTGCGAGGGTCAATACTTCTTGATTCAGTATCTATTGTTCGAGAAATCCGGGTGATGATACTTTTGAAGTCAGCAGTGTATTTTTTGCTGGCATGAATGCCAAACTTTTCTGCTCCAGTGATGTATTCAGTAACTTCAGCAGGATAAATAAGCATTTTGGAGGGGATGCAGCCTCGATTCAGGCACGTTCCCCCCATTTTTCCTTTCTCAATAAGCGCAGCTTTGAGCCCGAGCTGTGCTGCAGCAACGGCAATCACTAACCCGCCACCTGATCCGATGACAATGACATCGTAGTGTTTTGGATTATGTATTCGATGAGGCATAAAGGAATTATAGAGAATGTAATTTAAAAAGTTTCTGGCCTATTGGCGTTAATAAACTATCTATTAATAGCCTATCTGTATTTCTTAAGAAATTCTTCTCTACTCATGTGTATCT
This sequence comes from Candidatus Woesearchaeota archaeon, assembly GCA_016177345.1. Classification (GTDB taxonomy): domain Archaea; phylum Nanobdellota; class Nanobdellia; order Woesearchaeales; family UBA12501; genus JACPCA01. The sequence goes on from JACOVM010000097.1 coordinate 18,286, forward strand.
CAGAAAGTATTCCCTGAAGAAGGCCACGTTTAATATCCTTATTGGTATGGACAGGAATAACTACTGTTCTTCCATCAGGATGCCTGTAGAAGCGATGACTTCCATTTTGGCGTATGAATTGAAATTCTTCTTTTTCTAAAAATGAACAGATTTCTCGAGAAGAAAGTAATGGAAGCTTCAAAATCACACCTGAACTTCTTGCACTCCAACAAATTTAATTTGTTCTTTACTAATCCCAGCTTTTTCTTCTGCTTGAACTTCAAGATAGAGCTCAATAGCCTCCTTAATATTATCCATCAACTCGTTAAGAGTGTCACCTTGGGTAAGACAACCAGGCAATTCTGCTACTTTTCCTACAAAACCGCCATCATCATCCTGTTCAATGAGCACATGAAATGTTCTTGCCATTCGAATACATGAGGCATGCTTGTTTATAAACCTATTGAATTTTTGAGGGTATTATCACCCAATCAAATCACTCATTCCCAACAAACAAAAATCCCTGTTTTACCCCTGTGCTTTGGTTGAGGGAAACAGAGGTCATTTGTTTCTTTTGTTCTGAAGTGCACTGGATATCGTTGATGACAATAAGCTTTTTTGGCGGCTTTGACCTGCTCTTGACTCGCGCAACAACTTCCTGGCCAAGAAAGCAGCCTTTCGCAAACGAAACAAACCAATCACCAACATTCAGCGCCATCTCCTGATCAAAATCTTTTCCTTGCAGCGGAATATTATTTTTGAGCCGGAAGCGAACAAAGTCCTCTTCAGAAACACTGCAAGCAAGATCATCAGGAGAGAGAACCAACTGCCCAGCTTTTTGAGGAATAACGTGTTCATCGTCTCCTGCTTCATAATCCTGGTCAAGGTTCCAGTACACGAACCAATGCTCTTCCGTAAGCTTTGTATCGCACAGTAGCACATATTGATGAATGTGCTTTTTCAAGCGTTGAAAAAATTGGCGCTCGATAACCAGGAGAACATCACCTCCTTCAATAGTACCCTTAACCCTTATTCGAATCTGGTCTGCCATCACCACTATTTTTCCAAACACATCAATAAAGGCAGTCTGAGGAGCATCAAGCGTGTTCGTAGTAATCCCGCTTAAGAGGCTTTCAGGGTTTGGAGAAGCCCTCAAGACAAGCTTGTCACAGTGATAAAGGCGCATGGGAAAAAAGAAAGTGAGGGAGAATAAAAACGTTTGTATTTATCAGTACCAGGCATCAATTCCTCGGGAAAAACCCAATATTTCCCCTATTGTGTTTTTCAACAAAGGCAGCTATCTCGTCATCACGCCGTGCAATGATGTGAACGTCTGTACGTCCCCGAATAAACGAATCGGCTCGCTGATAGTCTCTCGCAGTAACTTCCAACGGCTCAGAAACAGCATGGCTGCTTCTGCTACTTCTGCTGCTTCTGGAAAATCGCCCAAAGACTCTCTTCGCTGCCTGAACTCCTGCCTCATTCACCAGGTTCACCAGCATTCGTGGAGTGAACCCTGCAGAACGAGCAGCGACCTCGGGAAGCTCAACATCAGAAGCAAGTATTTGCCCACGCTTTCCAATATGGCTTATTAATATCTGCTGCAAAACAGCAGGGTCTCGCGGAATTGGAACATGGAACATGTAACTAATTCTCCCAAATTCAAGAAAGCGGGGGTCGATTCGGTCTGGATAGTTTGTTGACCCCGATATTCGAAGCCCAAGGTCTTTCGTAACTCCCTGTAAGTTGTTTAAGAGGGTTGATTGGGCTATCGCCTTCTGCTGCGATTCCTGCCAGGTATCCCTATGAAAGGCTGCTTCGAGGTCATCACACCAGAGCATTGGCTGCAAGCCGTATCGCCGATGAATATCACGAACGCCACTAAAAAAAGTATCTTCACCCTTATTGTCTGACTGGAAAGATGCCTCTAACAGTTCTATGACATTCAGGGGAATGAAAGCAACATCCTCCAAAGCAGGGTCCCAAAGAATGCTGGAGGCAATAGAACTCTTGCCAGTTCCTGGAACGCCGACTAACAAGACCGATTCGTCGGTTACTCCAAGCGCCTTTGCCGCATCAGGATTGGTCGTTGCAAAAAACTGCCGAAACTTAATGTCGTCGATAAGGTCCTCCAGGCCAACAATTTCTTCCTGGCGAACCTGTTGTTTATTTCTTCTTATGAGCTGCTTTTGGGAATAGGCTAATGCCCTGTATCTGTCAAAAGAATCATACGATCCATTCAAGGCAACACTGATGCGAAGGGCTGCGTCAATAAATTCTATTTCCTTACACTCTCCTATGCGTAAGTCAATAACGAATCTTCCATCGCTGTAAAACCAATATTGGCGGCCTCGCTTTCTCAGCCCATCCCTAGCTTCTCGAACAGTAGGATATTGCCGTGCCACCCATAATACCTGTTTGGTTCTGCTCAAGACATACTTGTTTGGAATGTCCTTGTCCTTAATAATAGGGTACCCACGAATTTTTCCGGTCGTAGTGCCATCGAGCCCAACAAAGCGGGCAGGAGAGACTCGTCGTTCACGATATTTTTCTCGAGAAGCAACCTGAGAATCATCAAGAACAGACTCAGAAAAAATGCTGACAAGGCGCTGGTATAACGTCTCGCTCATGGAAGGCACTTCCCATGATATGGTAAGGCGTGGCATTTCCTCATTCTTGCGCCTGTCCCAGGAACAAAGCTCAACCTGCTGCTTCACATCTACTGTTGGTTGGACACCATCATATCGCCTGACAAGCGTATCAAGCACCTGCTGGAGCGCTGTGCGGTCTGCTGGTTGTCCATAACGAAAAGGAGCATAGACTGGATTTATATATTGATTAAACATAACCAAAAGGAAAATAGTGGGGTTTATATTCCTTGTGATATGGGCGGGCCCTGTAGAAAATCTTTCTTCGTTTTTAGTCGTAAAGCCGTTGATTTTGGCTAAAAAACACAGATTTTTGGCGCCGCCGTGGTTTTCTTTGAAAACTTTATTTTTTCCCCACCTTGCCCGGGCATGGTGGGGAAAAAATAAACTTAAACTGTGTTTAAGCACAGCGGTGCCAAAAATCTAGACAACTTCTTCTACAGAGCCATTCTGCGGCAACTGATGATTAGATGATTATCGTCTCCAGGATCGATGCTTGAACCTGCTGCGATTATTCTGCGTGCCAAAGCGCCTATTTCCCCCTCCAAAACCGCCTCTCCTGCCTTGGTCTGTTTGGAGAACACGGACACGATCAACCTCGGGAACGTCAACCCGCCTGATCGCAAATTGGTGGCGGCTGTTCTGGAGCCGGCCAAACTGGTCATAATCGGATTCGCTGAGAAGGTTAACTACTTTTCCTTCTTCGCCAGCCCGCGCTGTTCTGCCAATTCGATGGACATAATCATCAGGGTCTTTTGGAATCTCATAATTGTAGACATGTGACACATTGTCAATGTGAAGCCCGCGAGCTGCAACGTCAGTACAGACAAGCACTATTTGGTTTCCCTCTTTGAACTGCTGGATGGTTCTGGTGCGCTTGTTCTGCGCGAACCCGCCGTGAATGGCAATCGCATCGATGCCATTCGTACGAAGATTTTTGACAACAAAGTCAGTTGTTCTCCTGGTGTTGCAAAAAACCATGATAAGAGTGAACGGCTCGCTTTTCATAAGGTGGACAAGAAGGGAAAGCTTCATGTTCGTTGGAACATTATAATAAACCTGCTCCATTTTTGTGGGGTCAACATGCCGCCGGGCTTGCACCCGGATCGGATTATTCATGTACTTTGTCGTCAGCCGAACGATTTGTGGCGGAAAGGTTGCAGAGAAAAACAAGGTTTGCTTTCTGTTGCGGCAGGCAGACATGATCTTTTCAATATCCTCAATAAAGCCCATGTCAAGCATTCGGTCTGCTTCATCAAGCACGAGGACGTTGACGTTAAGAAGATTAATGGTGCGGCGCTGAAGATGGTCGTTCAATCGCCCTGGCGTTGCAACAACAATATTTGCCTGGCCCAAGGCATGGATTTGCGGTTCCATACCAACACCACCATAGACAGAGATGATCCGTAATTGTTTTTGAAAAGAAATCTGGCAAAGAGAGTCTTTCACTTGTTCTGCAAGCTCTCGTGTTGGAGTAAGGATGAGGGCTTGCAAGCCAGCACTAGGTACTGTGCGCTCAATGACCCCGCAGCCAAAGGCAAGCGTCTTTCCAGATCCTGTTGCAGATTCACCAACCACATCCTTACCCGCGAGAATTGGGGGGATTGCATTGGTCTGAATCTGGGTCGGCTCCGTGTAGCCCATGCGCTGAATTGCAGCAAGCAGCTGCTGGCTCAGATGAAATTGATGAAATGCGTTATGTTCTGCATTCTGGTGATGGTGTGCATTCTGAGATGTATTTGCGCTTTGAGATGTATCTTGAGATTTATTTTGATGAATAGTATTTACTTGTGTATTTACTTGTAACGTGTTCATTAGTATTCCTCCTCAATGTACCACCGATGCACCACCCTTTAAGGCGGTGGAGAAAAAGCGAGATGGCTCGTGAGGAGCAAATGCTTTTTCTTTTCACCAACAATAGTTATTGTTTTTTGATGGTAGATGTTCTTTGAATTACTTGTCCAATTATTATGTATCCAGTTATTTTCATTCAAAACTGAATTTACCCTTTCTACCCTTTTTTGACGCGAACTGCCTTGAGGCCACGATCGCCTTGTTCAACTTCAAATGTTACAGCGTCCTGGTCTCGAATAGAAGCTCCTTCTTGAAGGCCGCTTTGATGAACAAAATATTCTTTGCCATCCTCTCCAACAATAAATCCAAATCGTTTTGCTTCGTTAAAAAACTTTACTGTTC
>JACOVM010000098.1 GCA_016177345.1 Candidatus Woesearchaeota archaeon
ATTCTCAATAGAACCGCTTTGAAAAACCAAGATACGTTATTAAACCAAGGTTTTTCAAAGCTCTCTATAGCAGAATCTCATCAAATCTGATCATAAATCAATGAGATTTGCTATAACTTTTATAGCGAAAGGGTTATAGAAACGTTTATATAATCTCTCCTTACTCACAGCTTTATGAATCATCGCGTCATGAAGGCTGCTGTTCTTGCCGAACTTTATAAGCCACTAGAGATTATGGAGCTTGTAGTTCCATCACCTTCCCCTGGGCTTGTTTTGGTTAAAGTCATGGCTAGCGGTTTGTGTAATTCTCAGCTTTTAGAGATTATTGGCAAAAATGCCACTGGATCCCACACCCCTAATCTTCTGGGTCATGAAGGGGCGGGTATTGTTGAAGAAGTTGGAGAAGGCGTTACAAAGGTTAAGAAAGGAGACCATGTTGTTCTATCATGGATTAAGGGAAGTGGGGCGCATGTGCTACCCCCAAAGTATCGCACGCCCAATGGACAAGAGATTAATGCGGGTTACGTAACCACATTTAACGAGTATTGTCTTGCCTCTGAAAATCGTGTTACTCCAATCCAAAAAGAAATGCCATTTTTAGAAGCTGCTCTAATCGGGTGTGCTGTGCCAACTGGGGCGGGAGCAGTACTGAATAATGCAAAAGTCAAAAAAGGGCAGAGTGTCATGGTTGTTGGCGCGGGGGGTATTGGCATGAACATGATCCATGCTGCCAGCCTTTCTCAAGCACACCCTATTATTGCAGTTGACTTGTACGACCACAAGCTTGAGCTGGCAAAGCAGTTTGGGGCAACGCACACGATCAACTCATCAATGTATGGCCATAAAGAGATCATGGCAATAGTAAAATCTCTTGTTGGAGAAGAGGGGCTTGACTATGCGTTTGACACATCAGGGGTTAAGCAGCTCATGGAGATGGCATACGATATTGTCAAAAAGCTTTCAGGAAGAGCAGTGCTCTGCGGGAAACCAAAAGAAAATATAGAAATTGATCCTTTCCCCTTATTCTACGGCAGGCAGCTTGTTGGAACTGGTGGTGGAGAAACCAATCCTGACACTGATTTTAAAATGTTTTGTGAAAAATACCTTCAAGGAACATACAAGCTTAAAGAAATGATCAGCCATGCCATCAGCTTAGAAGAAATTAACTATGGTTTTGACCTTATGAAAAAAGGAGACTGTACAAGGGTTGTTATTGATTTTATGAAAAAGAAAGCGTGATGAAAGAAACAGCGATGAAAGAAAGAGCAATGGCTGTTATGCTAGGGTGAATACCATGAATCTTGATGTCAATAGAAATGTCAATGGAAAACACATCATCATTACTGGCGCATCAAAGGGGCTTGGGGCTGTTGCTGCAAAAACCTTTGCTAGCCATGGAGCAAAACTTGTTCTTCTTGCCAGGTCAAAGGAATTATTGGAAGAGGTTCGCCATTCTTGTGAACACCCGGACAATCATCTTTGCATTGCTGTGGACCTTGCTGTTCAACAAGACCTTGAAAAGGCCATCAATAAAGCTGTTCAATTTTTAACAAACGTGGATGTCGTGCTTCACTGTGCTGGAGGAGGCCTTGGGCTGCGAGACCCTCTTCTGTCTTGGAATGATTTTAATACATTACTAACCATCAACGTTCAAGCAGCAGCAGAAATTAATAGAATGATTATTCCACTCATGAAACAGCAAAAACAGGGCTATCTCGTTCATGTTTGTTCAGTCACGTCAACTGACGCAGTTGGCTCAGTGGGGTATAACAGCGCAAAAGCTGCACTCGCTGCTTATGTTCGGACCTTAGGAAATCTGTTAGCAAAAGATGGTATTGTTGCCACAGGAATTCTCCCCGGCGCGTTCTATGGGCCAAAAAATGTCTGGAGAAGGAAGCAAGCAGAGGATCCTGCATTGGTTCAAGCAATTACTCAGGAGCGTTTTCCACGTGGATTTATTGGTGATGCAGAAGAACTGATGCCATTAATCCTTCTATTGTGCACACCAGCAGCTTCGATGATGGCTGGCTGCTGCGTCCCTATTGATGCTGGAGAGGGAAAAGGGTATGTTACCTAAGGCTCCTGGCCAAGAACCATTGCCAAAAGTCCCTTCCAAAAAAGAGGAGTGGGTAGAATTTCTCAAGCTACCCATTTCTTATCAAAGAAAAAAGGAAGAAAAAGCAGTAGTGGTTGTTCTTCTTTTCGCAGGAAATCGTGTGTTGTTTCAATTAAGAGATGAAAAGCCATGGATCATCTATCCAGGCCATTGGGGCTATTTTGGCGGGATGATAGAGGATGGCGAAATTCCTGAAGAAACAGTCTATCGGGAGATTGAAGAGGAACTTGGATCCAAGCCAATGAACTTGAGGTACCTTGGCATTTTTCGCCTTCTCGACCATAACAATCTTCTTTCTTACGCCTTTTGCGGTGATCTTTTCGAGGGTGTTCGACACCTCTACGAGGGAATGGATGCTGCCCTCTTTTCCATTGAAGAAGTGGAAACTGGCTCTCTATTCTCCAAAAAATTAAGCAAATCTTTCCCAGTTATTCCAACAGATTATGTTTCATTTTTATTTAAGGCATGTCTTGAAAAAAGAAGGGGCGAATCAAGAAGGGATGAATCAGGTAAGGGCACGTAAGGCAATATTTATATAAAATCCCATTTTATAATGTTTTTCGCGTAGTTTGTGATCGGTGGTAATCTATCCACCCCATGATCTATCCATTACAAGGCACCCCATGTCTACCGCAAGCATAGCTATTGATGATCTTGAACTGGTTGTTGATCCGAATATAGACTTGATTGAATACATCCAACTTCTAAAAGAAAAGCACGCTATAACCAGGAAAGTCATGCTTGTTCAAACGCCTCAGTTCTTGTTAGAGTCATTCAATCCAGAAATTGCAAAAAATAGGGGGTATTATGCCTACCCGCCAACAGGCTTACAATGTGTTATAAAAGCTCTTGCCGGTAAAGGGATTGATATTTCTATTTTTGACCTGAACTACCTTTTTTTAAAAAAAGTGATCGAGAACACAACGTTTTCTTATGCTGATTTGCTCTCCCTTTTTGACGAAGAACTGGACAAGCAGCAGCCATCTATTGTCGGATTTACCTGCCTTACGGCGTATGGGGATATTCTTCATGAAACGCATCCTCTCACAGCAGTACTGGGCCATCTTCGCAAGCGTGGAAAAGAAATTGTTATTCTCGGCGGGCCGACGGTTACTAATGAAGCAGAAAATTATCTTAAACGGGGGCTGTGCCACTTTGTTGTTACAAAGGAGGGAGAGAATAAAATACAATTTCTCATGGGCATGGTCTATCATGGGCAAAGTTCAGAACCCGCATGTTCAGAATCAGCTAGTTCAGAACCAGCCAGTGGAATTTACTTCTTACACCGGGGGCAGCTAAAGCAAACTGAAGGAACATCAGCAAGAATGGTGCTTGCTGGAAATCTTATACCCACTTATGCCCAAGTTCCAATAGAGGCCTATAAAGATGTCGGATCCCTCAATCCCTATTCCAGGATGGCAGGGAGAGATGTGCCCTTTGGGGTATTTCAATTAAATCGTGGGTGCCGTGCCAATTGCCGGTTTTGCGATGTCACTAAATTTATGGGGCGTGGTGTGAGAAGCTATGATGCAAAAAGCGTTATAGAAGAATTAACCTACCTCATTTGCGAACGTGGTATTCGCCATTTTGAAGTATTAGATGATGATTTTCTTGGAAATCGGGAGCAGGTCATTGAACTCCTCCAGGGCATGATTCCATTACGAACAAGATTTAACATTACCTGGGCAGCAAACAATGGGTTATTGGCACTAACTCTTGACGAGGAGCTTCTTAACCTTATCCGCGATTCAGGCTGCATTGGATTTAGGATTGGGGTTGAGTCAGGAAACCGGGAAATGCTTGCGAGAATTCGAAAGCCTGCAAGCCTTCCTTTCCTTAGGAAGAAAGCTGAGCTCCTTCAGCACTATCCAGAGATGTTTGTTGGGGCAAATTATATTCTTGGCTTGTTCGGCGAGGAAACCTTCAGCCAAATGCTTGACACACTAACATTTGCCAATGAAATCAATCTTGACTGGTCGTCGATAACAACATTCCAATTTACTAGTAAAGAAACTGCTACTGTTGAAAATCTAAAATCAAAAGGAGGATCAGCAACTGACTTTATTCCAGCAAAAGATAACAAGTACGGTGAGATCCAGGAAAAGGATGGCATCTTGTCAGGAAAGGCTGTTTTCACACTTCCACCGAATGAAATACCAACTCCAGACCAGGTAAAGCAAATATGGTTTACGTTCAATTTGATCACTAATTACATCAATAATAAAAATTTGAAGCCAGAAGGCCGGCCAGAAAAATTTATAGCGTGGGTTGAAGCAATCCAGGCTAGTTATCCGCAAAATCCATATATGTGCCTTTTTGCAGCTCTTGCTCACGTCCTCCTTGGGCGTGAGGAACTGGCCATGCAACAACTTCGTAAAGCAAAAACTATTCTTGGGCTATCTTCTTACTGGCAGCATCGATTTAACCAATTTCAGCTTGCCAAGCTTGTCGAGCAGTTTCCAATGAGTAAAGAGCAGGTATATACGGAACTAGCATCCTTACAAAAAGAGTACGTCATGTGGTTATAACTTTTAAACGCTCAAAAAAGATAGCCCTGCCCTTTAGGACATTAGAAAAAATGAAACAATAGCAATTAAGATTAATGCTCTATCTCGGTCATTGCTTCTTCAACAGATTTCTCACGAGTGGTTGCGTATACGTTTACCCTTGTTTTAGTTCTTGGTGACTCTTGTTCGGCAGGAGCTGTTTGCGGCTGAAGTTCAGGATTGGCGAGCCGCAGTGTTTGCTTTCTTATCTGGTCTAATCGCTCCAATGACACTCCCATCATTTTTGCAATTCTCTCCCGTTTCTCTTTCTTGCTAAAATTGATCCTGTCCCACTCGTAAGCGCGCACGATAGCTAAGTCTCTTGCCCGCCAATCCTCCGTATTAAATGTTCCTCCAGTCCAATGATGCTCGTCAAACTTAATGCTGTCATCAAGGTAGCCCATTTTTTTTGCCATGTCAAACATTTTTGTTTTTGGAAACGGTGTACAAATAAAGAACTTAACATAGTCAAGGTCGATTTTCTCTGCATACCTAACAGTTTCCCAGATCTCATCCCAGGTCTCGCCAGGGTTGCCAATGACAAAATTAGAGTTCAATTCGATGCCAAGATCCTTAAGCTTTTTAATGAGCTTCTCTGTTCTCTCAAAATTGATCGGCTTCTTGATAACCTCTTTAAGCACGCGTTCAGAGCCTGACTCAATGGCAATGTTGAGGTATCTGCAGCCGCTTTGAGCGCAGAGATCACAGAGCTCTTCATCCATGCAGAAGATTGCTGTTGCTTCAAGCAGCCAGCCAATATTAAGGTTTCGCTGAATGACCAAGCGCAAAAACTCTTTTGCCTTTGGCCTGTTCATGAAAATGTTATCGTCATCGAGCATGAAAAATTTAACGCCGTGCCGTTCTTTGAGGATTTCCATTTCTCCAACCATGTGCGCTGCGCTTCGGTATCTTGTTGGGCCGCCTGAAATAGATTCAACAGTACAGAAGGTACAGCCAACAGGGCATCCGCGGGTCATGCATACTCTTGCAAAGGGAAGCTCTCTTGGCCTGCTGACTGCCTCTCGTTGCGGCCGAGTGGAGTACTTCTTAAAGTCTACCAGGTGATATGCAGGATATCTAAGCTGATCGAGATCCTTGATAAAGTCTGCCCGTTCTGGAATAACGGTCTTGCCGTCTTCTGAACGATGGGCGATTCCTTTTTGTGGCAGTTGCTTTCCTTCATATAAATGGGAAAGGAGTTCTTGAATCATGAGCTCTCCTTCTCCGATGATGGCAAAGTCAAGATTTGGGTTTGCCATTGCCAGATCAGGGCTGGTGATGACGTATACCCCGCCCATCATTGTTTTTATGGAGGGGTTAATGGATTTGACGATATTTACTGCAGTATGGCCTGCCTTGCTGTATTCATGGGTGAAATTGCTCACCCCAACAAGGTCTGGCTTTTCTTTTTTTACAATCTCGGTAAACTCTTCCTTGGATAAGTCATCAATGATGCAGTCCACAATTTTTACATCATATTTTTCTTCAATTTGGGCAGCAAGAAGACAAACCTGAGTAGGAAAGATCAGCCACATGGTATAATACCCTTCTCCAGCCCAACGATGATTTGGAAGAACGATAAGCACTTTTTTTCGCTGAACAGAATGGTCTTTTGGGGGTACTTTGTTCAACTCTTTAAAGTATTCAACTGTTTTTACAGAAGGTACAGAGGGTACAGAAGGGTTTGTTATTCCTTGTTCCATCTCCAGTCAGGACAGCTTAGGGTTTATAAATTTTTTTGAAGAGCCCAAAATAGCGAAAAATATAAAAACCAATCCCTAGCCCTCACCCCTATTTATTTAAAAAGCAGTGGGGTGTTGTATGGAGGTTCCATATTCCTATTTACTTGACCAATTTAGCGACCCAGAGCCAATCTTTAACGATATGAGAGCACTTGTTAAAACAGGGGATTATACTCTTGGAAAGCCACTGATTGAGTTCGAGCAGCAGTTTGCTGCCTATTTTGGCACAGCTTATGCTATTGGCGTTGGCACAGGGACCGATGCACTGCGCCTTTCTCTTCTCGCGCTTGATGTCAAGCCAGGCGATGAGGTCATTACTGCGGCAAACACGTTCTATTCAACTGCAGCTGCTATTGCAACTATTGGCGCTATTCCAGTCTTTGCTGATGTGGATGATAATTTCGTGATGGATATAGACCAAATTGAGGCATCGATCACCAAAAGGACCAAAGCGATCATTCCCGTCCATCTTCATGGCTGTCCAGTAGACATGCACAAGATACTCTCCATTGCCAGAAAGCACAATCTTCATGTTGTTGAAGATGCATGTCAAGCAATAGGGGCCGAGATCGATGGAAAAAAAGTAGGGTCATTTGGTAGTACCGGCTGCTTTAGCCTCCATCCTCTCAAAAATATTAATGTATGGGGGGATGGGGGCGTGATAACGACGAACTCAGAAGCCATTCATGATAAGCTCCTCCTTCTTCGAAATAATGGGTTAAAGAACAGGGATGAATGCATGGTTTATGCGTACAACTGCCGTCTTGACACGCTTCAGGCTGTTGTTGGCTTACATGTTATGAAAACAATTCGTTGGATCATTGATCAGCGCGTGAAGCACGGTGCATGGTATGATAAAGAGTTATCCCATATACAGGGCATTACTGTCCCTCCACGCCGGCAGAACATGCGGTATGTCCATCATAACTATGTCGTTCAAGCTGAAGGCCGTGATGGGCTGCTAGCACATCTTCGTGCAAGAGGCGTTGACGCAAAAGTCCATTACCCATTGCCCCTTCATCTTCAAGAGGCAAGCAACTACCTTCATTATCACCAAGGAGATTTTCCTGCAGCAGAGCAGCAGGCAAAAAAAATTATTTCTCTTCCCGTTCACCAGCACTTGCATGAAGGCCAGCTTCGCCATGTTGTAACCGCAATAAAGGAGTTTTATTAACAAAGGAGCTTTACTAACCATGAATTCAGCCCTATCATCAACGCCTCAAGCGAACACGAAGGTTATTGTAAAATATGTTGACCTCCCGCTTCAGTTTCAAAGATACAAGCATGAAATTCTTCAAAGAATAGAACAGGTCTGTGAGTCTGGACAGTTTATCTTAGGCCCAGAACTGGAGCGGTTTGAGAAAGATTTTGCGTTATACTGCCAGTGCAAGCATGCTATTGGTGTGGCGAATGGAACTGATGCGTTATTTCTTGTCATGAAAGCGCTCGGCATTGGCTCTGGCGATGAGGTGATTACTGCAACAAATTCCTTTCTCGCCAGTGCAGGAGCCATTGCGGCGATAGGGGCAAAGCCAGTTCTTGTTGACGTTCGAGACGATTTGAACATTGATCCTGTTGCCATCGAGCAGGCTATAACGCCGACAACAAAGGCGATCATCCCGGTTCATCTTACTGGAAGGCCAGCGGACATGAACAAAATTATCGACATTGCTCATCGCCACCGCCTCTTTGTTATCGAAGATGCTGCACAAGCTGTCGGGGCGGAATATTATGGAAGAAAGGTTGGCTCGCTTGGAACTGCTGCAGCGTTCAGCCTCCATCCCCTCAAGATACTTCATGTGTATGGTGATGGAGGGGTCATCACCACAAATGATGATGCCCTTGCTGATGCTCTTCGCAAGCTTCGCAATCATGGGCTGGTAACGCGAGACATCTGCGAGCAATGGGGATACAACTCACGGCTTGACTCTATTCACGCCGCTATTGCTAACGTCAAGCTCTCTCACCTTCATGAAGATCACCAGATTCTCCAGTCCATTGCGGCAGCGTATCGAAAAGGCCTTCAAGAGGTTGCTGCACAAGGGAAGGTCATTGTTCCGCAAGATAAGCCGCATGAAAAAGCAGTCTACCACACCTTTATTGTTCAATGTAACCAGCGTGATGCGCTTCAAGCATATCTGCTAGGCCATGGGATTGAGACAAAAGTCCATTACCCTATTCCGATTCATATCCAGCAGCCGGGGCGTGGACTGGGGTACAAGAGCGGTGACCTTCCTCATGCGGAATTCCTTGCGTCAAGAATCCTCAGCTTGCCAATCTATCCGGGATTAACAGAGGAGCAGATTTCACTCGTTATTCAAACAATTCATTCATTTTATCAACAATAATTATCAGCAATAAAACAAGAAGCCTGATAGGCTTGACCAAAAGGGAAGATGCACCATTGAAGATATAAAACATTGAAGGCACATAACCATGGCATTACCTCAAGATTCAAAACCTCCAGATTCAAGAGCAAAAATTATTGAAAAGCTGAATAAAGCAAGCTTGCTGAAGACCTTTGACTCCTTAAAGCACTTGCGGGTGCTCATTATTGGAGACACGATTATTGACCAGTACATTTTTGTTTATCCAAAAAGCAGGGCTATCAAAGACCCTATTCTCTCCGCAGAGTATGACTATCATGAGACCTACGCCGGCGGCATTCTGGCTATTGCTAACCACATCAGTGATTTTGTCCATAGCGCCCATGTTGTAACTATTCTTGGAGACCAGCGAACAAAAGAAGAATTTGTCAAGCAATCTCTTCGAAAAAATGTTACGTTAAAAACCTTTATCAAAAAGAATGCCCCAACAACGATCAAGAGGCGCTATGTTGACAGCTATCGCGACAATAATAAGCTGTTTAAAGTAGAATATATTAACGATGAGCCAATAACACCGGAGCTGTCTCAGGAAATTGCTGCTTATCTCTCCTCAATACTATCTTCCTCTTCTTATGACATTGTTGTTGTTGGAGATTTTGGCCATGGATTTATTGATAATACTATTCGCTCAGTCATTCAAGAAAAGGCGCCATTTCTTGCCATTAATGTCCAATCAAATAGTGCAAATATGGGATATAACTATATTACCCAATATCAAAAACCAAACTTTGTGACCATCAATAACCAGGAACTGCGTCTTCCTCTCGGAATGAGATTCGAGCCATTAGAAGAGGTTATCCAGGAGATTAAGCGGAGATATCAAACAACAAAATTCTTGATTACGCTTGGAAAAACAGGATCTATTTATACGCATCAGGGTGGAACATTTGCTGCCCCTATCCTTACTGATCAGGTCAAGGACACTATTGGCGCTGGTGACTCCTCCTTTTCTATAACTTCTCTCCTCTCTTTTGTGCCGCAGGAGGATGAAGAGCTAATCCCATTTATCGCAAACTGTGCTGGTGCGATTATCGCAAAGGTTCGAGGCAATAAAGAGTCATTAACAAAGCAGTCATTGCTTGACTTTGTAGAAACACTGAAACGAGGTGAACAACCATGAAAAATTGGCAAGAGTATAAGGAGAAACTGATTGATTCGCTCAACTCCTTTGAGTTCGATGAGAGGATTCTTCAAATTTTGAAGGACTCTATTAAGAATAATCAGACTATTTTTGTTGCCGGCAATGGCGGAAGTGCAGCAATGGCAAGCCATTATGTTTGTGACTTGTCAAAAGGAGCAACCAAGAACTGGCTTGAAAACTTTAAAAGGTATCGCGCCGTTTGCCTTTCCAGCAATATTGGGTACATGACTGCGATTTCAAACGATGAGCATTATGACGAGGTTTTTCGGCAACAGCTTATTAATCTTGCAAAGCCAAATGACATTTTAATCCTCATCTCCTCATCTGGAAACAGCCCGAACATTATCAAGGCTGCTGAGTACGGCAAGAAGACAGGCATGATTGTTATTGGCATTTGCGGCTTTAGCGGCGGAAAGCTCAAGCAGCTATCAGATCATGTTGCCCATATCAACAGAAACTCCTATGAAATCTGCGAGAATGTTCATGACGCTTTTGGGCAGTTTCTTGCGGCGTACTTGCGGGAGTCTTCCTAAGCTCGCAGTTCATTATTGTTCAACTGCAACGGACAGGGACGATTATGTTTATCAACCAGTGTGTAGTTTAACCTGTGGGTAGTGTGGCATCAAGTGTGGTATCAATGTATCGAACAGCCTGTTCGTAATGAATTGGCACGCTTGCGTCAATATAGTGGGCTTTGAGCGCTTTGGCAAGGCCTTGGTCCTCTTCCCTATCTCCTATGACAATAATAGTTGAAAAGTCGTTTGTGGAAAGAGAGAGCTTCTGCAGCGCATCATGGACCATGGTTGGGGCTGGCTTTCGCTTTGTTTCTGCCTTAACAAAGTTGGGATTAAACGTTAGTTTTCCTTTCATCAATTCTGCATAGGCTGCATCAGCGTCAGGGCAGTATTCCCAAGCACTGATGGCAATTCCCTTTTCTTGCAAGAGCTGATTGATGTGCCTGTTTATGTCCTCCACCTGTTCGCAAGAATAATATCCCCGTGCAACTCCGGTTTGGTTCGTTGCAACAATCATGGTTGCCTTATATTTTGTCTGGATGTAAAGAAGAAGATCAACAACGCTTTTTCGGAGGGCAACCTGCTCTTTCCAGTTCTCTTCCCTTCCCAGGAATCCAGCATCTTCAATGAGTGTCCCATCACGATCAACAACGACAAGAACTCTTTTCACATCAAGCCTTTCTTTAATGTATTGTATAATATCTGTAGTGGATAACTTTACGTCGTTTGTGTATCTCATCTCTCCACTGCATGCCTGTATTGCTTCACGCTCTGCACTAATCCCGGGAGTTGCTTTATTAATAAAATCAGGCCCTTTGATGTAGTATGATGGTTTTAGGTAATTGATGACATCAGTGCCTCCCTTAATGTCGGTAATGACAACATAATTAACAAAGCTCACCGCTGCAGCCATGTAAGCTCGTAACTTATCAGAAAAGACAGGCCTCCCATCTCCTTTTCTTGAAGCCACAAAGCGATCAGACGTGATAGAGACAACAAGAACATCGCACCATTTTTTTGCTGACTCAAAATGAAGAATGTGGCCGGGATGGAGGAGGTCAAATCCGCCGTGGCACAGCCCAACTGCTTTCCCCCTTTGCTTCAGTTTTTTGATCACTTCAGCGGCCTGTTGAATGGTCAGGATTTTTTCACTCGTAAAGCTGCTAAGGTCGGAAACGTGGAGCATTGTTCATATAACCCATTCTTGGTATTGTTATAGCAAATCTCATTGATTTATGAACAGATTTGATGAGATTCTGCTATTATCTTGTAGATAAGCTGGATATTTATATTCCTTATTGTCTAGCGGGCTCTGTTCCAGTTCTTTTTCAGCTAGCGCCACTATACGCTGTCACAGTGTCAATGGCAGCCACGCCCAACGCCACTGTACAAGAATCCAAGGGCTTTCATTTCTGTTGGGTCGTAGACATTTCTTCCATCAACAATAATAGGCTGTTTCATAGTTGACTTGAGTTGGATGAGATCGAGGTTTCTGAATTCGTCCCACTCTGTAATAATCAATAACGCGTCGCAATCTTTTGCTGCCCCGATAGGATTTTTTGCATAGGCAACATGATGAAGTATTTTTTTTGCTGCCTGTTCTGCTTCTGGATCAAACACAATAATGTTTGCTCCAAGCTTTTGCAGCTGGTCAATAATAATGAGGGATGGTGCTTCCCTGATGTCGTCTGTTTTTGGCTTAAATGCGAGCCCCCAAATGGCAATAGTGCATCCCTGAAGGGTTGGTAAGTGGTGTTGGAGTTTTGGGACAAGCGATCTTTTCTGTTCTTCGTTTACTTCATCGACGGAGGAAAGGATTTTCATGGTTGTCCCCTGTTTTTTCCCCATGGCGATCATGCCCCGGACGTCTTTTGGAAAGCAGCTTCCCCCGTAGCCGACTCCTGCTTGGAGATATCTTGGGCCGATTCTGTTGTCGAGCCCCATTCCTTTAGCGACAACCTTGACGTCAGCCCCAACTTTTTCACAGAGCTTTGCAATTTCATTCATGAACGAAATCCTTGTGGCTAGCATGGCATTTGATGCGTACTTAATCATCTCAGCGCTTTTAATGTCGGTGATGACGATAGGCCGTGTCGTACGTTCAAGAGAGCGATATAGAGACATCATCACCCTCTTTGCATTGTCATCCTCGACTCCAATGATGATCCTGTCAGGATTCATGAAGTCCTTTACTGCTTGGCCTTCTCGAAGAAATTCTGGGTTGGAGACAACGTCAAAGTCGCAAGACGTTCGTTGTGCTTGCTTTATATGGGAGCTAATTCGTTCCGATGTCCCAACAGGAACTGTGCTTTTCGTCACTACGAGCTTGTACCCATTCATGTACACGCCAATGTCTTCTGCAACCTTATCAACATAACCGAGTTCGACGTCGCCGTCTTCTTTTGATGGCGTATTGACGCAGATGAAGATGATGCTTCCAAAAGAATATGCCTCCTGCTTGTTTGTGGTGAAGAGGAGCCTTCCTTCCCTCATGTTTCTGCTGATCAAGTCACTGAGGCCTGGCTCGTAGATTGGGATGAGGCCTTGATTGAGCTTTCGTATTTTTTCTTCGTCAATATCGAGGCAGAGAACTTCGTTTCCAAGATCTGAAAAGCATGCTCCAGTGACAAGGCCAACATAGCCTGTTCCAACAATCGTTATTCTCATAATTCCCCTCTTGCTTTGTGCGAGCCAAAGGTATATAAAGATTTTGGGGTTAGACGCGTAGGAGTTTGAAGGTATTGTTTCTTAAAGCACTCCCTAAACTAATCCCCTTAGCTGCCCAGTATCATCTTGGTAATTCTTGCTTTTATTGTTTCCATTTCTTCTTTAGTCTCTGCTTCTACAATAAGACGCAGTACTGGTTCGGTATTTGATGCGCGGACGCTGCACCACCAGGTTGGATACTCTATTTTGATGCCATCCAGGGTAATAAGCTTTCCATCTGGAAGCGCTGTGGCAATTCTCTTCATAGTCCCTTCTTTATCACTCACCTCAAAATTGATTTCTCCAGAATGATAATATTTTCGGAGAGGCTTGACAAGCTCGGAAAGCGGCTTCTGCTCGCTGTTGCGGTCGCGAAGAATGTTTAAGAGGAGCATGGTAGTGATGATCGTGCTTTCAGTGTACTCATTCTCTTGATAATAGAAATGCCCGGCGAGCTCTCCTCCAAAGAGGATCTTTTTTTCTCGCATCAGCTTTTTAACGAAGGAATGGCCGACACGGGACATGACTGGGGTTCCACCGCAAGCCAGGATGGTTTCGGGAACAATGTTGGATGCGCGAAGATCATATAAGATTGCAGCATTCTTCTGCCCTTTCTTTTTTTCGAGTAGGTATTGCGCAATAAGCGCAGTCATAAGATCTGCGGTAACTGTTTTTCCATTCTCGTCAACGAGTATGCATCGATCTCCATCCCCATCAGTGGCAATGCCAAGGTCTGCATGGCTTGCCAGTACTGCTTGTTGGAGATCATGGAGATTTTCTTCTTTGATCGGGTTTGCTTCATGATTTGGAAAATTGCCATCTAACTCATGATACAGGGGAATATATTTGCAAGAGGGAATATTCTTGAATACTGCTGGAAATGTCAATCCCCCCATACCGTTTCCGGTGTCAACAACAATAGTGAGCGGTTTTGTCCGCAGCGATAATGGTGATAAAAAAGAGAGGTTATACTGGATATAGTCTTGCAGCACCTCTTTTTTTGTTACCCTTCCCTTGCTTGCGCTTGAAGGAAAGGTATTGTTGGTTGCAAGAGCTTGAAGGTCTTTAATTCCATCATCTCCGCTAATTGGAATACAATTATTCCTGCAGAACTTAAAGCCATTATATTGTGCAGGGTTATGGGATGCTGTAATCATGATGGCTGCTTCTGCAGTTTTTGCCGTAAAATACAACATGGGAGTAGAGCAAAGCCCAATAAACGTAACATCTGCTCCCTGGTCAGTGATGCCTTTAATGAGCGCTTCAGAGAGGGGCTTTGAAGAGGCCCTCATATCGTGGCCTACCACAACATGGGGGCATTGGAGAAAGCAAACAAGAGCTCTTCCAATGCGATAAGCACTGTCTTGGTTGAGTTCTTCAGGATACAGCCCACGTATGTCATAAGCCTTGAAAATCTGTGGTTGCATGCCTTTGGCGTGGCTAGAAGATATATAAATATTCTGCAATTTATTTTCAATAGTGTAAATAATTATATTCAATAAGGTGAATAATTCTACAAATAGGGATTCATTTTCGCTATCTTTAAATACGACCTCTTTTTTCATCAGCTTGAACGGCCATAGGGGCGTGGTTCTACCGGTTCCCTTTTCGAACACCGAAGTCAAGCACGCCTCCGTTCTGTGTTGTACTGTCCTCAGGACGGGAACCACAGAAAGCTGTTCACCTTTTTTTCTATTTCATATTTTCTTACTCTTATTTTCTTATATCAGGTCTATCACTCTGCCTTTTGCTTCCGTTTGTTTTATATTCTTCCCTCATTTCTATATCTAAATGAGAGACAAAAAAAGAGATAAAAAACAGAGCTCTATTTCTATTCGTCGCCAGTATCGGACTATTGTTGATACTCTTGGGCCGAATCATCGTTGTGTCCGCTCCCTTGTTGACGACTGTTCGAGATATGTCGGGTATGCACTTCAACGCTATGCGAGGACTTACGAACGAGGTCCAGCTTTTAATGATGAACTAGCACTTGTCCACTCCTACACCTCTGCAAGAGCTGAAGCCCAGAGGAGAGATAGAGATAACCAGAATCTCATCCCTGTTTTCAGAAATGAAGACCTTCGAACACTTGCAGGCGTTGTAGTTCAAGAAGCGTACCAGCGCTTGTGTGAAAAAACTGGCAAATAATCTCATTCTTTATTTAGGTCGAGGTAATAATCTTAGAGTAGCTAAGATATTAAAGTTGGGTAAACAATGATAATCCCGCCACGACCTTTGGTCGGGCGGGAACGAGTAGCAGTGGCGCAAACGCTATCGAAGTGAATATCCAGTCCTTTTTTCGTGCTCCTCATCTTTGATGGAGCACGAAAAAAGGACTCGAACTAAAACAGCAATACGTTTGCGCCTATCCGCAGTCGTTCATGGCTCTGCCATGATTGTCATTAAAAGACATGCATTTTTGGCAAAGGAATAAAAACAACTTGTTCACCAACTACTCCCATAAAGCAGTATACCTTATAATTCCCATGACCCCCATCCCCAAAACTAATCAACTTTATGGCCGGCGAGATGCTCTTCGCTTTTTTGGTGCAGCTGTAGGAAGCAGCTTTCTCGGTGCCTGCACCGGTTCCAGGGTGATGCGTGGATTAGAATCCCTGGTTGGAGATAGCAAGCTAACAGATAGCAAGCCAACCTTAGACATCCAGGTCGATGATGGCCTTAGAGAGCATGAAGACTGTATTGTTCACGAAATAAGCGCCTTTCTTCGATATCCTGCAGTGAAAAAGGTACTTAGCTTTGATCCCTATTCTCCGCCGAAGCCATTGACCATCCACATTTATCAGGGGTCTCCTCTTGAGCGGGAGTTTGCTTCTTCCCTTGGGCCAATCATGGACATTAATGGCGTTCTCTTTGCACTTCCTCCTGTTTCTCTCTCCGAGGCATATCATTATGTTAAGCAAAAACTCGGAAAGAACAAGATTGAGTCATCTGGTGATTTTGCTGCTCGTGTTGCAGCAACGGCAGAAGAAAGGTATGAACAGAATCGTATGCTGCTCAACGACCCGGCACTGGCATGGATGTTCAGAAACATGCTTGTTGTTCATGAGCTTTCTCATCAGCCCATGTACTTTGCTGATGGGCGTCCTGCAGCTAGCCATGGCGTTACAACAAGGCCTGAGGTTCGCGTGGCAACTGAGCTGTATCATGATCAAACAATTACTCGAGAGCTATGGCTGAAGACGCTTGGCTTCTATTCAAAATTTGAGAATATAGATCACGAGCCAGAGCAGAATATTCAAGAATATATTGGGAAGGCAACTCTTCTGGCCTCGAGATAAATCAGATAAATTATCTTATCAGCAGTTATTTGCAGCAGAATATCCTCTTTTTGAACGGCACAAGGCCATTCTTCGTGAGCTTTGCACGCAGAATATCTGCTGCTAATTCCCTTCCCCAAAACTTCTTGCCTATAAGAAGGCTAATAAACTTGTCAAATGAAACCCAAGTAACCTTGATCTTCTCTCCAGCATCAAGCTTTTGCCCAGCAACTTTTTTGCAATTCCTTGCAGTGAAAACATACACGAACCATTCGAGCTTATGAAATGGCTCGTACGTTTTTAGCAGTTGCCAATCATCTGAGGCAAGCCCAGTTTCCTCAAGCAGCTCTCGCTTTGCGCAGCCTAATGGCGTCTCATTCTTTTCCTGCCGCCCACCAGGAAGGCCATAAAACACGCTTTTTGTTGGCTGCTCTTCCTGAAGAAGGCAGATCCTTTCACTTTTTCTGCCGCTCTTTTTGCCGTTCCTCCCCTTTATTTCCTTGCCTGCTGCAGTTGTTGCAATGATCTGGATTGTATTCGGCCTTTTGAGCGCTTCAAACGTTGCGTAGCTTCCATCAAACATCTTTTGCTTCCATTGGTATACATCGAAAATAACGCCGTTAAAGACGCATGATGCAGTATTTGGAATCTTCATAGCTCTTAGTCCTCAAACATCTATAACTACCTTTTTTGTTTTCATATCCACTTTTTTTACCAAATGATGTGATTCTAAAAGCGCCTTGAGTTCCTGCCCCGATAATCCTTTCTGCTCCTTTTTGACTTCATCAAGGAACATTTTTACAACTTGATACTGTTCGTAGATTGCCTCCCCCTTTTTTTGGCAGTCCGCTGCTTCTTCTTCGAGCTTTCTGAGCTGTTTGGACTGCATGTCAATCACTGTCTGGACTTTGGTTTGCTGCTGCCTTGTTTCTTTTGTTGCGCTTTCCTGTTTTTGCTGCATTATAGCTGTTCCAAGAACCTCATCGAGCGCTGCAGAATAGGTTTCCTTCACCACCTGCGTAAAATTCTTATGCAATGCTAATGGAAAAGGGGTGATGTCTTTTACATGGCCTGCTTTGCCTACTTCGCCTGCTTCTTTTACAATACAGGGCTTTGCTTTTCTGTCCCGCATTGCCACCAGTTCAAGATAGAGCGCTGTTGATTCCTTCTCGGTAAGCGTTGCTGGCTTTTTATTCTTGTCAATAGCTGCATTGAGGCAAAGCTCCTCTGCATAGGTGCCCCCGAGCCCAAGATCAGTTGCCAGGGCCTTAACCAGCGATTCCTTCTCGGTTGCCTTCATCAAATAGATAAACGGAGTCTTATTCATGATAAGCGCATTATACTCATGTTTTGGATAGGCATATTTCACTCCCTTCTTTATGCTCCTTTCCTTCCACTCCTGCGTTTCAAGGGGAGATAAAATGGTTCCATCAATATCCGTAAGAATAACATTGCCTTTCATGAATAATTCGATGAAGAGATGGTATTTGTTATCTTTTGTGCTGAGGTGGATATCCACGATTCGTTCATTATCGATTTGTCGTATTTCAACAACCCTTGCATTTCGAAGATGCTTTCGAAGATACAAACAGTAGCCATGAGGGCGTTCGGGCATGTGCTGCTTGTGGTGAGTAAGGTAGAGCCATTTTCCAAGGGCAATGTACAGCATTGCCTTTCCCCGTGACTGGCTGTGAAATATGAGAAGAAGCTCTTCTTTGCTTGGCTGATAGATCTGGTCTATCTTTGCCCCTTCAAGCACTTGAAGCTCCTGGACAAGATAATGAAGTTCAAGGGAGGAAAGTTCCTGTTTCATGCTTCATTTTAGGTTGGGATGGTTAATAAATGTTTTCCCTAGCACGGCTCTGTCCTGAATCTTTTTTCAATGGGTAGTGCCATCGCCAAGCGCCGTGCCCCGGATCCTCATCCTGTTCCCGGATACTCGGTACCAGATCGAGTACTAAACGCAGACAGAGCGCGATGGCACTACCCGTTTCATGACGGGGATTGGCACTGCTGCGCTCTGTTTTGAAGAGCGCACGGCAGCGGCATCCGAGGATACGGGCTCCCGCAAAACGTGATCAGGACACGTCGCTTGGCAGCAGTGCCAATCCCCAAAATTAAGATTCGG
>JACOVM010000112.1 GCA_016177345.1 Candidatus Woesearchaeota archaeon
CACTAATAAAAATCTAATAAAATCAAATATAATATACAAAAAGAGTATTTTCATATCAAAATAAGTAAAAAAGAGAATATTTAAATAGTCAGTATATACATAGTAAGTAATCAATAAGGGTTTTAGAAAGGATATATCTTAGGAGTGCCTATCGTGGATGAGGGAAAAAGAGGTGATACTGCTTCTCTATCTAGTTTGCAGTCTCGTTCCGAGGCGCGAGAGGCGCTCCATTCTCTTCTTCAACTCCTTAAAAACCAGTATAATATCACCCTTCAAGAGGTTGTTGAAGAGTTCCATAACAATAGTGATGATGTTCCCCTCTCTATTTTTAGTACCCCTCTCAGCCCAGCTGAAGCGCTCGTTAAATACCTCAAAGAAGAGCGCAGCATTGGCTTCCACCGAATCGGGGTTCTCCTCAATCGCGATGAGCGAGGGCTTTGGTCAAGCTATGCCCGATCGAAACAAAAGCATGCTTCAAAGTTCTTGCTACCCCCCCTTGGATTTCAAATTCCCCTATACCTTTTTGCAAATCGTTCCCTAAGCATTCTCGAAAACGTTCTTTTCTACCTTCATACAACGCTCAATCTTCCAGAAAAGGAGCTTTCTAAACTACTCAATAAGAGGCAGGCAGTCATTCATACCACCCTTCAGAGAGCGAGAAAAAAGAGAGGGCAGTTATGAACAGCCAGTCTGATAAACAGGTTAGCGAATCCAATGCTGGAAAGCGCAGGGAGCACGTTCTGAATGCAAGTGTTACCCTCCTCTTTATCCTCTTTTTCATCACTCTTCTTTTGTTCAGAACAGGAATTACAGGCCATGTTGTCGTTCAGGCCGGGCAAGCCATTGATACTGTGATTACGTTCTCTGAACAATCGATTCCTCTCGGGTCATTTGTGAGAATCGAGGTTCATAACCAAACGTACGAAAAAAGCATTGTCATCTATTTAGGAGATCCGCACGAGATTATGTATGATGGTGCAACGATTTATGGCTATGTATCTAGCGTTGCGGTTAATCTCTCCGGATTCCCCATCCAATTGCCTGCTGGAAATTACACGCTTACTACGTCGCTCATATACGATACGAAGGTTCTTGACCGAAAATTACTATCCCTCAATGTAGTTGAGCCTATTGTCAAAGCGCCTTCTGAATCTGGATCGTTGCCGCAGCAAAATAGCAATTCTGGCAACATCACTAGCAATACTACTTCCAGCAACAACACTACAGATACGGCCAATACAACAACTATATTGCCAAATATGTTATTACCAACTTTAGAAGCTCCCTCTTCTTCGCCACAACCTCCTTTTTCAGATCAAGGATCCTTTTCTTCTCCCACCGATCAGCTTTCATCAGATTCATCGTCAACATCTCCCCAGGTAGGAACTGTTGATGATGTTCCAATTCCACCCGATAGTGACGGGTCTGTGGGGGCAGCAGTTAGCCAGACTGCTTGTGATACGTTATCCACCAGCAATTATTATACACTTACCCAAAATGTTTCTGCTAATGATACTTGTTTTTTCATAACCGGGAGTAATATCGTTTTAGACTGCGCCGGATTTGCAATTGAATATGGCGCTGCCCCGACCACTAATGCGCGAGGCATCCAAGCGGATAACATTGTAAATTTTACGGTAACTGGCTGCTTTATTCAAAAGCGGAATGATACCAGATCTGGAAGCTATGGAATGTTATTCACCAATGTTTCCAATAGTACGATTAGAAACACTTCCATATCCACGAATGGAACATCGCTCAACGCAGGCATTAGAATGATTTCAAACTCAAGTAATAATACTGTTATGAACATAACAATTTATACCCATGGAAGTGAAAGCTCCAATGATGGTGTTGCCCTTGACAGCAAGTCCCAATACAACGTCTTTGATAACATCACGATATCAACAAATGGCTCTACCCAAAATCGTGGCTTTTTCATCATCCAAAATTCAAGCAATACCACCATTTCTAATAGCCGAATTTATACTAATTCCAATACTAGTGGAGGGAATAATGTGGGGATCTGGTTTGAGAACTCACAAAACGGAACGTTTTATGGGAATATTATCCAGACCAATGGAACCGGAAATGATCTTGGCCTCTATTTCTTTACCGAGGTTAATAACACACAAATAGTGAATAATACCATCATAACCGGAGACACTGGCTCCCCCCAGGATGGCATCCGTATCGATTTTTCATCAAATGTAACCATCCAAAATAATACGATTGTGGCAAAAGGAGATTCAACAATTTATGGCATCCACATCAATGGCTCTGTTCTTGCAAGCACGGTAAGGACTAATGTTATTACAACATCAGCAACATCGCCGCAGGGCATTGGCATTTTTGTTGAAAGCAATGTTGAGAATATTAGCATATCAAATAATACTATATTTGCTAATGGAACAACAACTAGTTTGGGAATTCGCTTAACTTCAAGCTCGAAGAATATTACCATATCTGACAATAATATCACTACGTATGGTACGGCTAATGGCAATGATGGCATTGGAGTAGATACTCTTTCAGGGTACAATGTTCTTCTTAGAAATGTCGTCGTTGCTAACGGGTCTGCTGCAAGCAATAGGGGTATTTTTATCAATAATGCAAGCAACAATACTATTTTAACAAATACTGTTCAAACCTATGGCCCAGATGTCCTTAATGTTGGAATCCGCGTTGTCTCCTCCGCGAACACATCTGTTTTAGATAACAACATTACCACTAATGGGAGTAACAACGCTGAGGGAATCTGGCTGTTTGGCGCAACTGGTTCCGAATCAAATTATAGCACTATTAGAAACAACAGTATTCGAACAGGCGTAAATACGACTGCATTCAATTTTGGCATTCATATTGATGGAACATACAATCTGACGATAGCCAATAACACGATTGTTACCAATGGAACCTCGAGTAATCGCGGTATTTTCATCAATACCACCTACTTCTCACTGGTGACAGCAAACACCATCACCACTGGAAGGGATGGGCCTAACAATTACGGTGTTTATGTTTATGCCTCGACAAATAACACAGTTTCCAACAATACCATCACCACTAATGGAAGTGGCAGTGATTATGGTATCTATATGGCAGATAGAGCTTTGAATAATACGATCAAGAACAATACAGTTTACGCCAACACACGGGGGGGTGGCCTTAGTGCTATTTACATCTATAATCAATCGAGCGGTAATGCTGTTCTCTTTAACATCCTTTCGGTGAATGGCACGCAGAGCGCCTATTACGGGGTATTCGTTGATAACACCTCTCAGAACACAACAATCCATAATAATGAGATTAGGGTTAATGGAAACGGGGATGGGCAGGCAGGGGTATTTGTTCGATTCGCATTAAATACAACAGTAGATGATAACATTATCAGAGTGAATGGGACATCTGACTCCCCAGGAATTGCTGTTACTCATTATTCTAATTCAACAATTGTTAGAAATAACTCTATCATTGTTGGAAGTAACAATGCTGCAAGGAGTTTCGGCATCAAAATTGAGGATAGTAGCAGTAATAGTGTTAGTGATAACAATATAACAACGAATGGGTCAAGTAATAGCCTTGGTATATTCGTTAATGAAACTGAAGTTGTCAATCAGATCTGGTCAAATCTCATCTCTACCTTTGGATCAGGTGCTAATAATTTTGGGATCTACCTTGTTGGATCCGCCAATGTGAGCGTATGGAATAACACCATTACGACCAATGGAACAGGTGGTGAGTATGGCATTTACCTCGCCAATTCGGCAAGTAATAACACCCTTTCAAATAACACGATATATACGTACAGTAGGGGGGAAAATCTCTATGCCGTGTATTTTGCGAACTTCTCCAGAAGAAATGTTCTACAGCGTAGTATTCTTTCAACGAATGGAACAAGTTCGCCATATTATGGCATTACTCTTGACATCAATTCTGACAATGCCACTATCTATAATAACGAGATTAGGGTTAATGCAAATGGGGCAAGCAACAGGGGGATATTCATTAACTCATCCTTGAATACAACAATAACTGATAATACGGTCCGTGTTAATGGGTCAAATACTCTTGTTGGAATTTTCCTGCGGCAAGAATCAAATTTTACCTTCCTTCGAAATAATTCAGTATATGTTGGTGGCAATCAGGCTTCTCAGCTCCGAGGAATTCAAGTTGATGCAGGCCATTCAACACAAATGGATTACAACAATATAACCATTAATGGGACAACTAGCAATTATGGAATCTTTCTTAATAGGTCTGTTCTTTATACCCATTCATGGTCTAATCTTGTAACATTACTAACGACATCAGACAGTAATTATGGGGCATATATCTATCGTTCCACTAATGCCAGCTTCTGGAATAACACGATAACCGTAAACGGTAGCGGTAGTGGAAATGGAATTTTTGTTGAGTTTTCTGGGAATACAACTCTTTTCAATAATACAATTTTTACAGATGGAAATGCTAGCGATAATAATGGGATTAATATTAATAACCTCTCCGGTTACACTGTTGTCCTGCAAAATATCATTTCAACCAATGGCTCTGGCGGCGGCAATGACGGCGTGTTTGTCAACCAAAATTCAAGCAATACCACTATCAAAAACAATGTTATTTTAACTGAGGATGGCGGAATCGGTGTCTACATTAACAATTCCCAAAACGTGTCTGTTTTTGACAATAGGATTACCACCAATGGGACTGGCAATGATTATGGCGTTCGTCTTTCTGGAATCACCAACACCACGATCATCCAGAATAATTCTATCGTTGCCGGCAGCCCAGCAACATCACGTAATTACGGCATTCAAGCAATCGAATCTAACCTGACTACCATTATAGGGAATAATATCACAACCCAAGGAGTCGATTTCAATTGGGGTATTTTCTTGAATCTCAGTGTTCGATTTAGTAGGGTTATTAACAATAGCATTAGGACAATCGCAAACGGCACCGGCAATGTTGGAATCAACATGCTAGATGCACTCGATGTTCGTTTGGAAAATAATACAATTACTACGCGAGGTTCATCTCAAAATATAGGCATTTTTGTTGACCAAGGCTCTGGCAACGCAACTGTTGCTAATAACACGATACGAACTAACGGAACAGGTGGAAGTAATATTGGAATCTTTGTAAATGCTTCTGTTAACGCATCAATCCGCGATAACAATGTTGTTACGAATGGATCTGATATTCTAAACCTGGGTATTTACCTTCTCGGCTCATCACGTGATGCATCTGTCATAAATAACACGCTGACAACTGATGGCGCAAGCAGCCAAAATTTTGGGATATACATAAGAAATAACTCCATCAATTCAACAGTTATGTACAACTATATCACAACAGAGGGCTTAGCCAATAACTATGGGATTTATGTAGATAACAACATAAGCAATACTATCCTTCAAAACAATACGATTGAAGCTGATTCTACTAGCAGCAATATTGGCATCTTTTTAGCAAATAATGCAACGTCAAGTGGGATCATTGCAAACACAGTCACGTCGAGTGGTGATAATGGTGTTGGGGGTGTTTCAATTCATAATGACTCCAGAAATAATCGTGTTCTCAATAACTCGATTAATGTTATAGCAACCGGAAGCATCAATACGGGAATCGAATTATTTAATCGGGTTTATAACATCACTGTTGCAAACAGCTCGATTAATGTCAGTGCTGCAGCAACAAACAATGGCATTAGGCTGTCCACTAGTGCTGACAATAACAGTGTTGATAATACTACCATTATTGTTCATGGCTCCAGTGCGGGGAATATTGGATTCGAGCTCTTTCAGAGCAATAATAATACGTTTACTAATAACAATATAAGCGCCAGAGGAAGCGTGTTCAATATTGGCGCTCTTCTTGGAGACAGGACAAATAGAAGTGTTTTTGTCAACAATACCGTTTCAGGCGGCGGATCATCAACAATAAATGATGGATTTTTAATTAACAACAGCAACAGCAATGAGCTTCGCGAGAATATTATCATCACTAATGGCACTGGTGCAAGCGCTGGCATTGAGCTCTATGGCACCGCAAGCTCAAATATTTTCCTCAACAATAACATAACTGCTATTGCACAAAGCATAATCATCAATGATCGCAATCAATCAAGCACGCTTAACTTCCTTATCTACAATACCAGCTCAAGTGAAATACGATTCTTGAACAGCACGTTTACGGATAACATAAGCGTAGACATTAGTGGTGGCCTTGGAATTAACAGGAACATCTATGTCGTAAATAATAGTGTCGCCATAAATGATAGCGCCTTACTTAGTGGTGTTCTGAATACCAGCGCAAATATCACCATGTACAATATTTCCCTCACAACAGATGCGATAGACATCTTTACCTTTGACACATTTACGACAAACGCGAGCCTTATTAGGGAAAATGGAACGAGCTGCAATGCGACGACTTGTAGAATACTCCTTTATGATGCAGCACTCGATGTCGTAACATTCAATGTGAGCAGCTTCAGCAGTTACACGGTAGCCGCAGAAAAGAATCCCCCAGTTGTTACCGCTCTTGTTCCAGTAAATAATACCACGTTCAATATTACTACATCTATTGAAATTGCGGCAAATGTCACAGATAATGATGTTATCAGCGCGGTAGTGGCTAACCTTAGTAATAATACCGGAAATAGTACTCTTCTCACGCTTAGCCAGGCTGGTGGAACACGCATCTACAACACCACTTACACCATACCAAACGTCACTGGCGTCTATAACATCACCATTGTTGCAAATGACACCAATGCGAACATCAATAGAAACCAGACAACGCAGTTCAACGCAGTCGACCAAATGCCGCCGAATATTAGCGCGCAGAGCTGCACTCCTTCAAGTATAATAACGGGAAATAGTACGATTTGTAACGCAACCATCACTGATCATACCGGGATTATTCTTGTGCAAGCAAATGTCACATTGCCGAATGGCACAGTAGAATCCCAAACGATCAGTAACAACACGAATAACTTCTACTTCAATTTCAGCAATACCCAGATTAATGGAACCTACAATATAACCTGGACTGCAAATGACACTAATGGGTACTTTAATAACAGTAGAGTGATATCAACGTTTACTCTTAATGACACGTATAAGCCAACAGTCACCGCTCTTGTGCCAACTAACAACACTAGCTTTAACGTCTCAACAACTATAGAAATAGCAGCGAACGTGACAGATAATGGAACGGTGAATAATGTTCAGGCTAATATTACTCAGGTTAATGGGAGTACTGTTCTTCTTGCTTTAAGCCAGGCGGGTGGAACCAGAATATACAATAATACTTACCTTATTCCAAACGTAACTGGTGTTTATAACATCACCATTATTGGGAATGATACGAATGGCAACATTAATACAAACCAAACAACACAGGTGAATGGTGTTGACCAGATCCAACCATCCATTACTAACCTTGGCTGTTCACCAAACAACTTTACAACAGGCAATAGTACCTTCTGCAACGCAACAATAACAGACCACACCACCATCCAAACCATCCAAGCCAATGTTACCCTGCCAAATGGTACAATTGAGGCACCGACTATCAGTAATGTGACGAGTAACTTCTATTTTAATTATAGTAATACACAAATCAATGGAACTTATACTATCGTATGGATCGCTAATGACACCAGTTCAAACATCAACACCACAAGAACAAGTGCGATTTTCACCCTCAACGATACTTACAAGCCAACAGTGACAGCTATCGTGCCAACAAATAACACCAGCTTTAATGTTTCAACCACGATACAGATAGCAGCGAACGTGACGGATAATGGAACGGTAAGTGCAGTCATGGCCAATGTTAGCCAAGCTAATGGCACTACTGTTCTTCTCGCCTTATCCCAAGCAGGAGGAACACGCATTTACAATACAACTTATAATATCCCATCAACGTTAGGAACTCTCAACATCACCATCATTGCCAATGATACTAATTTGAACGCCAACAGAAACCAAACAAGCCAACTCACCGCTCTTGATGAAATTGCCCCAACCATCACCCTCCTCATTCCAGAAAATAACACGAATATCATCAATACGTCGATTAATTTTACGTGGTATGTAACAGACAATCAGGATCTCAACTTAACCTGTAACCTCACCATCAGCGGAGTGGTAAACCAGTCAAGCCTTGGTGTTGTTAATAATACAAATTTCAGCGCCATTGTTGCATCTGTCGAAGCAGGGCCGCAAAATTGGAGCATCCGATGCGTTGATAATAATCCAACGCACAATACAAGTGTTACCTGGCAATTTGTGAAGACACTCCCTTCCTATAGGCTGTTCAGCAATAATTCAGTAACAACTAACTTTAGCGCCGTCAGCAATATTGAAAATGTTGCCAACCTGACAATTGCTAGCGATCATGGAGTAATACGCTATAGAAACAATCTTAATGCAAGCACTGCAAACTTTGATGCTAGTGTGATTATCAATCCATTATATGTCAGTGTGAACACTAGTGCACTTATCGGGCTCGATGCTGACTATAATGCAACTGCTGATATTGTTATATATAACGTAAGCTGCCCAGTAACGACCATTGCAACAAGAGATGGATTCTTTAGCACGAGACCAGACATTCAAGCAAACGGAACAGATTGTGAAGCAATTGGAAAATGCACGAATATCGTTTGCCAGGATAATACGCTCAACTTTACCGTAACCAGCTTCTCCGGGTTTAGTTCTGAGGGAAACGCTAATCTCACTATTGACAATACTGGGCCAATAACGGTAGGAACGCTTGTCCAGTTCAATGCATCATATATTAATAGTACTTCAGGAGCGGTCATTCCTTCAGCAAATTGTACCATCCGATTCCAAACAGAACTAGGTGAACCGTTATCAGGCCTTATGTCGTTCAATCTTAGTGGGGATGGCCAGCACCGATTCAATCGTACTTTTGTTCCTGAGGGAATTTATAATTATAATGTCACGTGCAACGCAACAGGATTTACCACGCTTCTCGCAAATGATACTATGCATAACACGCCAATTCCTGATGATGAACGGGATGGTCCAGACAATATCCCTCCACCGCCAACCGGGGGTGTAGGCTCTGGTGCAGCAGGTGGTGGAAAGTCAGAGCCAAAGCGATCACCAAGACTTCCAACACCGGAAAGCAACCCTCCACTTTATGATCTTGACTTCCCGACCTCTTCTGGGCCATCAGAACCGCTACAGCAACGAGGAATTTTTGATGGCAGTGATGTAACTATCCAGGAGGTTGTCGATGTTGCCAGAGAAGCAGTTGTTGAAACTGCAAAACAAAGCGCTGCTCCAGTTACTACATCATACCTTGCTGTCCAGAAGATAACTGCCCTGCTTGGCAAGCTCTCCAGTTCTATTGTTGGAAAGGCAAGCATCACTGGAAAGACGGTAAGCGCTCCATTCACCGCTCTTCCATCAACTGGAAAAATGGCTGCTATTCTTGTTTTACTTGTCCTCAATATCTTAGCAGTGCTTTTGATCAGGGATATCAGAAAAGTGAAAGAGTATAAAACGAAAAAAGTAAAGGAGAATGAAATCTATACCATTCTTAGGAATCTTGACAATCAGGCCTCTTCTGCAACGAAAACTTTACCAGAACCAGCATCAAAACAAGATTCAATGAAACAAAACCAATGGGGGAAGCTATAATGGGGAGAAAAATAAAAAATTTAAAAAGAGAGCCCCCTTCTTTCACTCATCTGGTGATGCAAGACATGAACAAAGGCAGGTTCCACCCTATTATTCGATCAATTCGACCACATTCCATTCGATCATGTTCCACTTCCGGCTTGGAAAGAAAGCCTGCAAAATTCTTTGAATTATTCCTCTTGTTTCTTATTGTGCTTGTACTTTTTATCGGAAGCCCTGCCAAGGATTATACTCAAGAGCATGAAGTGCAGCAAATAGCACCTCTCTACTCTTCACCAGTAGATCCTCTTATTCCACCTTCTATTCCATTATCATTGCAGCCAGTCATTGATACCCCCATTATTATGCAGGAGCATATTGCGCAGGAGCAGCAAATCCAGCCACCCGTGCAGCCACTAGCTGTGCCAATTGCTTCCGAATCGCCAGATTCTCCATCAGACCCTATTATCGACCCTGCTGTGCTGAATGCGCTTCAACAACAAGGAGAAGCTCAGGTTATTGTGCTATTAACAGATGAGCCAACTGAAAGCATAACAAGCCCAACAGGAGAAACTTACCCAGTAGTAAGAGAATTAACTGAAGAAGCTTTAGAAGAGAGGGTAGAGGAAAGAAAACAAGAGATTCGAGAACAGCAAGAACTGGTCCTCCAGGATATCTATGATGCTGCATATCGGGCACAAAAGCAGCAGCGGCAACGCCAGCGATCAGACGATTCCCCTTTAACCCAATCAGTTACCTCATCAACTAATGCATTCTTAAAACTTCAAAGAAGATACGAAACAATCAACGGATTCTCTGGGCAGATCACTCCAGCAGGGCTTCAGGCACTTCAAGAAAATCCGCTTGTTGCAGGCATTTATTATGACCGAATATACACGATTGCCCTTCAAACAAGCAATCCAACAGTATCTGCCCCATTTGTCCGTGAAAACCTCTCGTTTACTGGAAAAAATATTACGGTAGCAGTGCTTGACACTGGTATTGATTACACGCATGGTGACTTTGGGAATTGCACTTTAGCAGGGCTTCAGAATGGGTCATGTGCAAGATTTGTAAACGGCACTGACTTTTGTGGAAGCAACACAACAGCTACTGTTTGTGGCTATCCTGATAATAATCCTTTGGACGATACTGGGCATGGAACTCATGCAGCGAGCATTATCGGCGGAAGTGGCAACCAGACAGGCCTTGTTGGCGTTGCGCCTGATGTCAAATTCTTAATCGCAAAGGTTTGCGATGAGGACGGCGCGTGTACAACCTCTTCGATTATTCAAGGTATTGATTATGCGATTGCCAATGGTGCTGATATTATTTCCATGTCTCTTGGAGGAAGCGAAACGGTGAATCATGGGCTTGATTCGTTGTCAATAGCGTCAAGCCAAGCATCTGAATTGTATAACATTGTGGTTGTTGCCTCTGCTGGAAATGCTGGCAGTGGAACCGGTACCATCTCCTCACCAGCTGTTGGAGACCTCGTGATTTCGGTAGCTGCCTCGTCTGATGGAGGAACCAATGGGACATCTGATGATAGCATTGCCTCGTATAGTAATCGTGGCCCATCAGCATTTGGCAGGTTTGACCCAGACCTTATCGCACCAGGGTCTAGCATTTCTGCTGCAGCACCGCCAAGCAGCTCTTGTGTGGATACCTCAACAGTAAATCTCTGTTCTGACTCGGGGTCAAGCTCTGTTTCTGGAACATCCTTCTCCGCCCCTCACGTTGCTGGAGCAGTAGCGCTTCTTCTTGAGGCAAGAGGCCCATTATCTGTTACTGACGTGCGGTCCATGTTGATGAGCACGGCAACGAACATGACCGGCCATGTGTTTGAGAAAGGGGCTGGACTCCTCAATATTTCTGCTGCTGTGCAGTTCAAGACGAGAGCGCTTATCAATTCGTTTTCTACGTCCTTCTCCAATAACCCAGCTCTTCTCTTGGAAAAAGGCCAGGCTGAAATCCCAGCAGGAGAATTCCTCCTGTTCAACATTACATTATTGAATAATGATACCTCCTCTCGAAATTTTAGCTTTAGCGCCGAATCCATTACTGATCTTGAGGGAGACCACAGCCTTCCAACATCAGCATTTACACTTCCTGCCACAACTACTGTGGGCAACCAAACCAATGCTTCTGCCGCTGTTCGAATCACCATTCCAACAACTGCTTCTCCAGCAATCTATGGGACGACAATTATTGTCTCTGTTGATAATGGTGAAGTGCTGCGCTTGCCATTCGCCATCACTGTTCCGCTTTCTGGCACTGGATTCGTGGCTGGAACAGTGGATAATTCTGATGCTGATGGATCAAGCCCTATTGGTGACTTCATTTACTATAAGCTGAACCTTCCAACAGCTGCCAGGGCAAGCGTAACCCTTGTGTGGGATACTGGCGCAACGCTTCCCCTTTATCTGGTTAGTGAGGGAAGCGGCAGCGTCATAACCTCAGATACCTCTTCAACAAATCCAAAAACGATAACCCTCAATGGAAGCTTTGCAAAAGAAGCATGGGCATTAATTCGGTACACCGCAAGCACGGGAAACGTGAACTATAACCTTACGGTAACTGAAGTGGCAAACATAACTATTTCTCCAAACACCACCCAGCGAAATGTTTCAACAGGAAACATCCTCAATATTACGTTTAATGTTACCAACAATGGGATTGCGAAGTCAAATGTTAACTTTACTGTTGTAGAGGTCGTTCCTGGTGATGGATTTTCTGGAACGATTGGGGGGGCAGTCAGCTCTGGATTTATTAGGCTGCGGCAGCTCTCTACGATCAGCATCGGGGATAATGTTAAGCTCTGTAACGCATCCATCGCATGGGACTCAACAACAAATGACCTCGATCTCGGGGTATATTATTATGATGGGTCGTACACCTACACGGAGATTGAGGCAGAACACAACAATAGCCTCCTTCGCGCTGCCAATGAAACACTAAAGAATATAGATATGTCCTACTTCATTAAGCGGTATAGTGTAAGCAGCACCGGATTCTTTATCCCCAATAATGGTCCGGGCTCTCAAGATGCTAACTTTACTGTAAATTGCACAGAATATCGCTCAGCGCCTGCAGCAAGCCAGTCCATAACACAGGATTCATCATTTACCGCAGACGAGTCTCTTCTTGTCTCTATCGCCATTAACGCATCCCTATTGACAAGGGGGATCGTCAATGAGCTCTTCTTTATTGTGGAGGACGATAGTGCAGAGTATTCGCTTATCCCAATCAGCATAAGCATTGATGATACAACCCAGCCGAACATAACACTCGTAACGCCAGACTTCTTGAACAGCACGTCTGGCAATGTTAGCCTTACGTGCAATGCAACAGACAGCAATGTCCTGAAAAATATTACGCTGATGACGAATCTTACGGGAACACTTTCTCCGAACTGGACGCAGAACTTTAGCGCATCAAACGGAACAGCAACATTTACCATTACTGATGTTTTATCTGGCAGGTACAGTTGGGGATGCAATGCAACAAATAGCCTCGGCCAATATTTCATCTCAGCACAGAGGCAGATCCTTGTAGACTCAGTACCTCCAACGATAAGCCTTCTTGCCCCCCAACAGGGAGTGCTTCTTCCAAATACTTCTATCGTGTACTTTTGGAACACCACTGATGCTGGCGGGTTATCTTTGTTGTGTAATATTACTGCAGATGGAGGACTCAATGCAACATCAGTCTCTTCACAGCCAGGAATAGCAGGGACAGCCTCTGTTTCTTCGTATAACAGGGGCTTCCACAACTGGAGCATAACATGTGCAGACCCTCTTGGAAACACGAATACATCAGAACTGAGAAACTTTACTGTTTCGTATCCTTACGCAGATACGCTTAACACGTCATTGTCTACTAACTTCAGTATGGTCTCTGCTATTGAGAATGCCTCTGGCGTTGTCGTTGGCACGAGCTCTGGCCTTGTTTTGTTCCAGAACAGGGTGAATGCAAGCAATGCAGCCCTTGATGCTGCATTAAGCATTGGTTCTGGTTTTGTTGCGCTGAATGCTTCTGGTCTTCACTCCACCTTCAATACCACGTCTATTGTGAGCATATCAAATGTGTCTTGCCCTGTTCGGCACATTGCCTATCGCGAAACGTTTTCAACTACTCTTACGTCCATTCGAAATGACAGTCTTGATTGTGTTGCTGCAGGAAAATGCACCTCTGTTGTTTGTGAAGGAACGATCCTGAATTTTACTGTCCAAAGCTTCTCGTCGTTTGCTGCCGGGGGCAACGCAAATCTTACGAGTAACAATACTGGTTCTGTTACGAATGGAACAAGTGTAACCTTTAACGCTACCTATCGCAATACTACATCTGGAGAAATGATCAGCAATGCCAGTGGTGTTTCAGGAAATTGCTCGATCAGCTTTTCATCTAGTGCAGGAAGCCCCTTAACAGGAACGATGACGTTTAATGCAACCAACATGAGCGTGTACACCTTTACGAGAAACTTCTCCAGTGCAGGAACATACGCATACAACATCTCTTGCGATGCCCCATTGTACAGCCAGCTTCAGGTTAATGATACCATTGCCATTACCTCCTCCTCAAACAATAATGGAGGAGGAAATGGTGGCGGAGGCGGCGGTGGGGGTGGAGGAGGTGGAGGAGGCGCAGCCCCAAAGGCAGCAGCAGCCCTTGCTCCAGCCCAGATATCTTCAATCGGTCCCCCCTCAATTCCAAGCGTTGCGGTAGAAAGCACTGACGTTCAGCAAGCTGCTGAAGAAGCGCCAGTTGAAGAAGCTGTTCCAGCACAAGAATCAGCGCCAATAGCGGAGCCACTTGTTGTCTCTCCTTCTCAATCGCTCTGGGCTGTGCCTGTCGGAATCATCCTTCTCGGACTCCTCATGAGTGGATTCATTGTTGTCAAGCGGCCTGACATTGTCCGAGACACGTTCGGCGATGTTTCTTTCACCTACCATTTGGGAGGAAACGGCGGGAGTGGTGCTGGAGGCGGCAGTGGAAGAAATAATAAGCAACAAGAACGGCAAACACCAAGGCTGCTCTCCCGTGAAGAGCAGCAGGGGCTCTTTGGGCAGGACGATAGCCGGCGAAAAGAACAAAGTGCTGATCGCCCAATAAAGGACACGATATCGGATGAGTTTGATTTGGGGAAGTATTTTAAGTGAGTTCTTCTCCTGCTATCCCAAAAATATAACCAAAATATACCTTTCAGGATTTGACTACACCAGCACCATCAACAGCAGAAGCCCGCCGATCATTGCGGCAAGAAGGTATATGGCAGTTTCTGATTCTTCGTGATGCTCTTTCTCTTCTTTAGGAAGCATTAATCTGTTATAGCCTCTCATACAGCA
>JACOVM010000113.1 GCA_016177345.1 Candidatus Woesearchaeota archaeon
AGCTATTACTGCGCAGGACCAGTATCCAACGCATCGATGGCAAGAACTGTGCCTTCTTAGAAAAGAGCTTGACAAGCCAGACTTTGCTGCCTGTCTTTCTCCTTCTGAACAACAGCGGTATCAACGAGTCATGGATGTGTACTCTGACGTTGCTGCGTATCGAGAAAGGAATCTTTCTGTCCTTGAATGGCTGGTCTTTCTTGAGGATGCTGTACAGCGTGTTCCAAAAGAAACAGAAAGCCGTTACATTGGTTCTCATATGGGGGTTGACTCTATACAGGTAGATATTGACCCATCAGATCGTGTCAGAAACGGCGCTACCTTTGACACGTGGACAACCTTTTGGAAAAAAACACAGTATATTATGGCATCTGCACTGGAATTAGCTACGGCAGAAATAAGCATCTACAATATTCTCCTATCTGCTCCTGAACTGTATTCTGCTGAAGAATTAGCACAAGTGAGAAAGGTACAGCAGAGAATAGTAGATGAGATTGCAAAAACGCCTGAAGGGCTTGTGCTTGAAACATACATCCTATTTGAGAAGGATAAAGACACGGCAGCTGTTCAGCATCACGCTAGTACCAAATTTGTAATGTCCTTTCAGAATGTTGAACTGCCAGAAATGGACAGGTCGATAGGGGAGGTTAATGGTCATATATGCTCACGACTTTTTGGAGAGACTTTCTTTCCATATTCCATGCTTAAGGTTCGACAACACTGCAAAGATATAGCCTTGATTATGCCAGAACAGGAGAAACGCAAAGGATCAACAAGCCCTGTTCTCCGTGTCAGAATGCCTTTTCCATCCAATTTGTACGTCATCGAACCTGTAGAAAGCAAAGCAGGATCGTTTACCAGCATAGGAATAGACAGAACAATCTACGACAAATACCATGGCAACAAACAATAACCAATCTAATGATAGAACGATTCCAGAAGCTGACCTCGTTGCATCTTTTGATGCACGATATCGAGCGTATCACACTGCTCTTCAGCGAGCGGGAGAGCTTGCAGCAATGTTGGTAAGGCCTGGTATTCGTAACGATGAAGCGTTTGGCGGCCTTCAGGGGGTTATAGAATTCGAACGCCTTGCTGCCGAGCTTCAGCAGGATAGTGATCTTGAAGAAGCGTTGACTCATGGCGAGCGAAAAACACTTGATGGTATTCGTGAGCAGCAGCAAATATGGGCAAACATTTCTGTTCTTGATTACCTCATCATTCCTAGTGCGAGAGAGGCTGAAACAGCTTTTTGGGGAAGTGACAATGAAGAAACATTTGATTCATGGATTGAAAAGACGCAAGGCTCTGCTCGCCCAGCTCTTGGAATGCTTTCGTCTTTCGCTTCCGCAGCAGATCTTTATCATGTTTCCAAGGATATTGCAGAGTATGGATTAAGTTTGTACAAGCGGCTTTATGGTAGAGAGTCAACATTGAAGCCAACTCAGCTTTTAATCTCTCTGTCAAACACCCAGTTCTCTCATAATGCGGGAAATCCGGCCCTAGCACAGCTTCATGATGAATTGCAGCAGTACAATCACAGGGTCAAGTATCTTCAAGACCGATTCTCTAAGTCAGGGGTGATTGCGGATACTGAATTAAGATATCGTTCCCATGATAAACGGATTGATGGCCACTCATTTCAGATGCTTCATCATTCCAGAAGTTCGATGCCGCAACGCTTTCTCGATAGCCTTCCTGTTTATGAGAAAAAAGATTTTGGCGGCTCTCCTCGGGGTACATCAATAACCACAGTAGTAAACGATGAGGGGGGAGAACTTTTCGTCAAGAAGCTCTTTGGCACAGAAGATAGCGCTGACCAAATCATGGACGTGCTCGAGACTATATCTGGCAAGGGGCGAGATGAGATTAGGGTCCACTCTCCATCAAGAAAGCAGCGCCTTGAAAAACCAGACCGAGCTGTAACCTTCGGCTACTCACCTCATGGACTGTTCGACATTTCTTTAAGCACTCCACTTGACTATTCAGGGCATGCTTTGCTTATCGATCGCTTTAAAGAGCAAGTAGCAAGGTATCATAGAGAGGCAAAATGACAGGGCAAAGCACAGATGGAAAGCGCAGCATTCCTGAAGCAGAGGTAGCTACTGCTTTTGAGCAACACTTGCAAGAATACCGCACGCTTTTTGATGCGGTCAACATTCTTGCATCGAGGCTGTACACCGGAGAATATGAATCTCCTCATACCGCAAGTGTTCATACAACAAATGTTGGTGATGTTGCCCAATTTCTCTCTAAAGCAGAAGAGCTCAAACAGTATGATGCCTTTCGAGGATGTTATACTAAGGATACTCATGAGGCACGGCAGAGAATCGAGGATATGCAAGCAGATTTTACTGATGTTAAGATCTTCGACTGTGTTGAGCGATTCATGGGAACTGACGATGATGAAGAGGATGTTCCTGCACCAAGAAGCAAGCGCCAGTTCATTCCAGCGTCAGCACCAGACCTTTATTTCATTGGAAAACAAGTGAGGTCATTGGTGCGGGCGGCTCGCCTATTTTCGGCAAATACCTCTGTTGATATAGCAGTCAACTTCCATAAGTTCATGGAGAAAAAAATAGAATCACAGCTCAGCCTTAACACAACAGTGCAATATGATGATCCACGATATGATGATCCTGATGATGGCCGTGTTTACCGAGCAGTCATCCAACATAGGGCTGGAACTGGAATATTATATAATGGTTTATATGATGGTGAGGTTCGGGAACACTTGCAAACAGAGCTAGAAGATGTTTTTGCTGATGAAATACCAGAATGTTTCCTCCACCGTGTTTTTGGAACACGAGATGATCCTCGAACGCTCGTGGATACTTTACGATTCTTACTGCCATTTGAAGATGTGATTATTGTCACGACGCAACCTTATCACCTGCGTAATTATTCTAGGCCAATCCCTGTGCATATTTCACCAATTCAAGTATCCGATGATAGAAGATTGATTGACATAAGATTGAGAGCAGACCATTTTCCCTCAACAGCAATACGAGTTGACGCCTTAAAGCTCGACTATTATAAGCACCTTCGGCAGCAACGAGAGTGGCAAGAAACACTATGACACGAAAATGACACGAAAAAAC
Source organism: Candidatus Woesearchaeota archaeon (assembly GCA_016177345.1). Lineage (GTDB taxonomy): Archaea > Nanobdellota > Nanobdellia > Woesearchaeales > UBA12501 > JACPCA01. The sequence goes on from JACOVM010000113.1 coordinate 3,102, forward strand.
CATGACGTTATTCCTGAAGCAGGTATCGCTCGAGGATTTGAAGAACATCTTCAAGCGTACCGTGCAATGCTGCACAGGGCGTATGATCTTGTTCAGGCACGCAGAAGCTCACCAGATCAACGCTCTGATGCGCAGCTGCTTCCATTGGGGAGAAAACTTGTTGAGCAGAGTGACACGGTTATTCTCCTTCCCATAGAAGAACGAGGATTATATGATTCAGTCATGGCAAGGTTTAGGGTGCTCGAAGATAGAAGAGAGCAGGCGCTTTCTGTTCTCGAATGGCTTGTCTTTCCAGAAGATGCTGCTCCTCCAACAACAAGATGGGTAAAAGAAGTGATGATGGAGGGTTGGGATTGGAAATCTCACCAATTTGATCCTGTAGAAGATATGCTCGCTAGAAAGAACGGCGGAACACGCCAGGCATGGCGGGAATTCTGGAGCAGAACACCGTATTTAATGGCATCTTCATGGGAGTTCGCTCAAGCAGAGCGAAGCTTGTACGCCATCCTCTCCGAGAAACCAAGCTTGTACACTGATGAGGAACGAGAAAAGGCACTGGCGATGCAGCGGAAAATAAGTGAAGCAATAGAAAGAGCAAGCAGCGGGCTTGTCTTGGACATCTCCATCTGTCTTAGGCCATATCCTCACCAAAACGATGTCTCCAGTGCGACTGTCCAGTATCCCCCTGGCCGGCAGCATACCGCACTGCGGGAGATAACCCTTCCTGATCACCCGCAACCACTTTATAATATAGAGCGTGAGTTGTCTTTCTCCCTTTTCAGATCATCCTTTTTTGATGCCATACCTGATGTTGGTGTTCCTATAGCAGCCACATCAGGCCTTATTCCAGGGCTTTCTTTTCATCCCTCAGAGCCTGAAAAACGTAAAAAAAATCAAAACTGTGTACTTAATATTTTCCGACAGCCTGTTGGAGACAGATATATTATTGGAATAGTTCCTGAATCTACCACAAACCAATTCAGTTTAGGAATAAACGAAGCAGTCTACAAACAATACCATGGCGAATTATAATCAAAGAACAATACCTGAAGCAGATCTTGTAAAAGATTTTGATAGAGAATACAATGCCCTTCGTGCGCAAGTTCGAGAAGCACATGGCATTATCTTAAAACTGCTTGATCATCCGCGCTCTTCAGAGCTCAAGGCACAGTTATTTTCTCTCGGGAAACCACTGGTTGGCCAGAAAGGCTTGATTGATCTTCTTCCAATAGAAGAGAGGGCGTTATATACTTCTATTGAAGTTAAGATTCGAAAGATCGAGGATGATCGAGAAAAGGAGCTTTCTGTTCTTGAGTGGATCGTGTTTCCGGGTGATCATGGATCTACTCCCTGGCCACATCATACCTGGCAGGGGATACAGGCGGGGTGGCATGCTGTCGGGCTTGAGCCAATGGACACTGTAGAATTCTATCACGCCGCAAGTTCCGCCCATTCTATTCTTTACGAAAATGCTGGATTGTACACTGATGAAGAACGAAGAAAAGTGCAGGCGCTATGCGATCAAGTTAGAGACTATCTTTCAACTAGAGACGGCATTGTTCTCGATACTAGAATAAATGCAGTAAATGATTACTATATCGACATAGCCGTAAAACCACATGATCTTCCCGCAAGATCACATAATCCAAGGAATGTCCAGCACTGTAAATTTCCGGAGTTTATGCAGTTAGGCAAGCGCGTTCTTCCTTCAACCTATGGGCGAACTCTCTTTCGTACTACAGATGATCCAGAATACATCAGTTCCTGCATAGCGACATTAACTGGAGTATCAGAAAGAATGGTATTTCATCACGTTCCTGAACGATTGACGAGAAATCCAAATGACACGTATCGAATACTTATCCAACGAGTACCAGTCAGCGAGCCGTTCTTTCCTCATCCAGATGAGCCGTGTACCCTTATCCAGCCGGTCAGAATGGATGTACGTGCGCGCGAGCCACCTGTTAACGTTCTTCGTCGTGATCTTCCATTGCCCAATCTCGGATCACTAAGCGTTGAAACCGAGGTTTATCGACAACACTATGCCAACAAGCGATAGAAAAACAATACCTGAGGCAGCTGCTGTTTGTGAGTTTGAAAAACGAATTTATCATTTTCTGCAATACATCTCCTGACCGCAAAGGGCGCGCTGCCATTATTGATCCATTGAAGAAAGCGTTTGCTGAATATAAGGCACAAAAGGGATAGCCAGCAAAAGCCCGATACCTTTAAATATAAATGTAGTTTGTATAGTACTATGACTCAGATAACTTTAGAAAAAGTTGGCCATGACATTGAAGAGATAAAAATCCAATTGCATAAGATAACTAATCTCCTTGAAAAGGAACTGGAATTATCTGATGAAACAAAAAAAGAATTAAAGGAAGCACGAAAACAGCCTCTTTCTGAATATATTAGCCATGATGAAGTGATGAAGGAGTTTGCTTGATGGGCTATGAGATAAGATGGCGCCCTAAAGCGCTTGATGAGTTACGAAAATTTCCAAAACATATTTCTCAGAGAATCATAAACAAGATTGATGCTGCAAAAGAAAACCCAGAACATTTTCTTGAAAAACTAATTGATGATCCAGGATATAAAGTTCGGGCAGGAGATTACAGGGTGATTGTTGATATTCTAGAAGAGGAGAGAGTTATTGCTGTTAGAATTGTTGGGCATAGAAAGAATATTTATAAACGTTATTTATGATCCCCTTTTTCATGCGTTTTCAACAGAGGAAAAACGAAGGCATTTCATCCCCTCTCAAACCTTTTTCTCATAAATATGCGAATAAAAAAGTTTCGAATGCTTTCGATTAAATATCGCCGATGATCAGGAAAGCGAAAGGTATGGTCTGCTTCCTCAATAATTTCCAAGGTTGGCTGCTGTGCGTGCTGGTACAGCGCTCGCGCGTCTTCAAAGGGGTGCCGCATGTCTGCGGTGCCGTGGAAGAGCAGAAGCGGGATTGATTTGCGCTGGACAGCCTCAAGCACGTCATGTTTTTTCATATCATAATAAAATGTATCTTTTAAGCGAATGCCTGCCGTGTCAATAATGCCTCGCTTCAGCCATTCTTTCATTTCATAATCGCTAAGGTAGCTTTGAAAAAACTTGTCAAGGTGAGCTCTCACGCCAATTGTTGCAATAGCCTTTACGCGAGGATCATCGAGAAGCAGGCAGGCATTTCCTCCAAGGTCGTGGCCGATAAGGCCGATCCGGTTCATGTCAACCTGGGGGGTTGTCTCCAAAAACGCAAGCGCATCTTTGATGTCATCAATCTGCTGGGAGAGTGTTGTTTCATCCAATGAGCCATGGCTTTCTCCGTGAAACAAGAAGTCGAATCGGAGGGTAATAAATTCCTCGTACGATAAGCTGTTCGCAAGATCAGCAATAAGGTCTCTGTCCTTGTTCTCCAAAAATCCGTGGCAGATGATAAGGGCAGCATATTTTCCTTCATCGCTTGGGATGCGAAGAACACCAGACATGGCCTGTCCTTCATCGTTTTGAAAGGATACAGTTTTCTGAATCATTGCTCTTTTATTATCGCTATTTATTTATTGCAATTTATGGTTACCATATTTATTTATTGCTGTTTATTATTACCGTATTTTGCAATTCTTTGCGGTAAGGTGCTTCCTCAAAAAAGAGGATACTACTTCAACAACTTCATAATAATGGGCGTCCTCAGTGAAGAGGTGGTCTGCTCCAGTGACGGGATGAAGCGCAAGGCGCTTGTTGTGCTTCACCAGCTCAACGCTTTGCTGAAATGGAACAGTGGGGTCAGCTGTGCCGTGCACGACCAAGCCAGGGCAGGAGATCTTTTCTGCAGCAGCATACATATTATGAGAAATGCCATCCTCGTAAAAGGAATAGTTTATCCTTGCCGTGACCCCTTTTTTCTCGATGACTTCAGGCTTCCAGCCACGCTTTTTCCAGAGCTCATTCTCCTCTTTTGTCATCCTGCTTCTGCTGGTTGTGCTTTTGAAGTCAGACACTGGGCAGATTGGTGTGATGCAGGTGATGTCGTTTCGCCGCGATGCTACGAGAAGAACAGCCATGCCGCCAAGGCTAGAGCCATACACCCCAATTCGCTTCTTGTCAACATAAGGTTGTTGCTTGACAAAGTCGATGGCACTATTCAAGTCCTGAGCCCATGTGCTAACCGTTGTTTCTGCAAAATCACCTTCACTCTCTCCATGGCCAAGGGCATCATAGCGAAAGCCAACACAGGAAGGGAGTTTTTCGATAATGCCAAGAATCTTGCTGCTGTTCTTATCGCTCCGGTAGCCATGTAAGTAAATAACCGAGGGAAATGGCCCCTTGCCTTCGGGAATGTGAAACACGCCATGAAGCATTTGCCCGGTGTCATTCTTGAAAGATGCCTGTTCTTCGATCATGGTATGGGCAAACTAACACAATTTTTTAAAGGTTGTGAAAAGAATAAGGCGTAGTTCAAAGGATAATGATTATTCCGCCCCGACCTTCGGTCGGGCGGGAACGACAACGAACCACACACCGCCGCTATCGAGATGGGTATCGAGTCCTTTTTTCTTGCTCCTCAATAGTGTGGAGCAAGAAAAAAGGATTCGAAGAAGAACAGCAGTGCGGCGGTGTCTCGTCCACCCGTCCACGGCTCTGCCGTGATTGTCCTATTTAACGTTGTACAAGACAAAGAAGGTGGTTGTTCACAAAAGATAGGTCTAATGTGTCGCTTTTTGATTGGACTTGGCGGGACTCGAACCCGCAGCCTCCCCGCAGCGAACGGAGCGCTCTACCATTGAGCTACAAGCCCGTACTGGGTTATGGGATGCGGGCGTAGGTAGTGAGTTACTTATACATTCCCACTATCTACTGCCCAGGTCCCACAACCTGTCATGGACCAGGCGGGATTTGAACCCGCAGCCTCCCCCTAGCCAAGGGGGCGCTCTACCGGACTGAGCTACAGGCCCGTTCAAGATTGATGCTTTGCGGTTGTTCTTAAATCTTGCGGGGAAAATTAAGCAAAACAAACTACAATTTCCGAGCAATGAGCGAATATTTTTTGTGAAATGAAAAATCTTCAATGAAACACGACAAACTTTATAAAGATAAAATGGGGGAAAAGAAATATGTCGAAGCGTGTCCAATCCCCCAGTTCTATTAACACGTATAAGCAATGCCCAAGAAAGTATTACTACCAGTATATTCTAAAATTGCCGACAAAAGACAACATCCACCTTATTCGGGGAAATGTCACTCACACTGTTCTCGAACAATTTTATGAAATCGATTCAAGCCTTCTCAGCGAAAATTATATCGAGGAGCTCACGTACTATGTGAAGAACCTCTTTAATGCACACTGGACAAAGGCGTACCCTAAAATTATGAAGCTTGGGCTTACTGAAGAGCAAATCGTGTTCTACTACCAGGAAACAATTATGATGCTGGCGAACTGGCTCAACCATATCCTTCAAAAGCTTCGAAAAGAGCTGGAAACAAAACCGGTAGAGGAAGCGTTTCGCAGCATTAAGCCAACGGCAATTGAACAGGAGTTCAGCTCTAACGAGCTCATGGTTCGTGGGTTTGTAGATTATATTGAAGAAGATGGCAGTGACGTTAAGATTATGGATTACAAGACCAGTAAAAAGTTTGAGCTCACCCCAGAGTACAAGCTTCAGCTTGCCATCTACGCGCTGCTGTATGATAAGAAATATGGAAAGAGGCCGACAAAAGCAGGCATCTGGTTCTTGAAGCATGGCGAAATAACCATTGATGTCGATGAAGAGCTTGTTAAGCTCGCTAAATTTGAGATTGAGCAGATTCATCTCGCAACAGAAAGCGACAACATTCTTGATTACCCCAAACATGAAGGGCCATTATGCAGGTATTCTACTGGCCAGTGTGACTTTTACGAAACGTGCTTTAAGCTGTATCCTCGGAATACTCATGAAGTGGAGCTTCAGGCTATTCCTCAAGTTCAGAACAAGAAATACTAATGCAACGTAGTGAGTACCTAAAAAGAAATTATCCCTGTTCTCCTATTCTTTCACTTTGCTGCGATCTTAATGTCAGTGGCCTGAACTGTCTTTCTTCCGGCATGCTTTGAAATCTGCGCTGCTTTCTTTGAGATATCCTCAGCAATATCCTGGATGACATCAGCAAATGCATCCGCGGCATCAGCGCTCACTCGCTTTGCTCCAGCATTCATCAAGAGCCTTGCGACAGGCGCTCGTGGAATAACATGGGTTTGTCGTTGCATAGGTATTGCTAAGAGAGGAATATTTATAAATGTTTCTGGAAAATGAAGATGGGGAAGATTCAGGACAGAGCCAAAGAGTCCATAATCTTTAAAAACTAAGGAAGGTATCAAGACCTATGAAAAATCGCATTCGCCTTCTGGCGCTCCAAAACGCTGTTGGCCATGGAACTGCAGATCCTGGAAGGGTACTTGCAAAGGTCATTGCAGAACAGCCTGAGGCACGAGCAAAGATTAGCGAAATAAAAGAACTGGTTCTTTCTATTGTCAAAGAAGTTAATCAAATGAAATCAGATCAGCAGCAAGCAGAGCTCGAGAAAAAAGCGCCAGAATTGCTTGAAAAGAAAAAAGGAGAAAAACGAGAAGGCCTCAAAGAGCTTCCCAATGTAAAGCCGGGAAAGGTGGTTATGCGATTTGAGCCATCACCCTCTGGCCCTTTGCACATCGGGCACGCATACGTTGCCATGCTCAATTACGAATACTGCAAAATGTACCATGGAAAGCTTATTCTTCGCATCTCTGATACCAATCCTGATAACATTGCTCCTGAAAGCTATGAGATGATTCCAGAGAACATGGCGTGGCTTTGCCCTGATATTGTTCTCGAGCAGCATGTTCAGTCAGACCGCATGGAGTCCTACTACAAGTATGGGCTTCTTCTCGTCGAAAAAGGCAGCGCCTATCTCTGTGAGTGCGTTCCTGAAGAAGCGAAAAAAATGAGCGCTAAAGGAGAGGAATGCCCCTGCAGAAACTTATCACTGGCAGAACATACCAAGCGATGGCATAAGCTGTTTGATCCAGTATCAGGATATGCAGAGGGTGATGCTGTTGTCAAGCTCAAGACAGATATTAGAGACAAGAATCCTGCCATGAGGGATTTTGCCATTCTGCGAATAAACGAAACAGACCATGCGCGCCAGAGGAAAAAGTACAGGGTTTGGCCAATGATGAATTTTGCGGTGGCTGTTGATGACCATGATATGGGGCTCACGCATGTCCTGCGTGGAAAAGACCATTATGATAACACCAAGCGGCAGAAGTGGATCTTTGATTATCTCCGATGGCCAGTTCCAGAATACCTTCACATTGGCAGAATCAATTTTGAAGGCCTTGCCGTGTCCTGCTCTGAAACAAGAAAAGCAATCGAAGAAGGAATATACACGGGCTGGGACGACATTCGAATTCCGTTCATCAATGCATTAAGGAGAAGGGGATACCGACAGGAGGCATTTCTGAAGTACGCAATCTCCCAAGGAGTCACCATGACTGATAAAACCGTGTCAGCTGGGGAATTCTTCAAAGCCATCAACGCGTACAACAGAGAAGCAATTGAAAAACAGTCGATGAGGTACTTCTTCATAGAAGACCCTGTTGAAGTTGTTGTCCATCATGCCAAGGCACGAGATGTTGAGCTTGACCTTCACCCTGATTACAAGAAAGGGGGAAGAAGATTCAAGACCTATGACAGATTTTACCTTGCAAAGCAGGACATGGCGGCGATTGCTGACAAAGACATTGTTCGCTTGATGGATTGCCTTAATGCAGTCAAGCGCGGCAGCCATGAAGAATTTGAGTTCCATTCGCAAGACGTTGAAACCTATCGCAAGCACGGGAAAAAAATTATTCATTGGCTGCCCAAGGACGGGCGCCACGTTGCTGTCGAGGTGGCCATGGATGACGGCAGTGTGAAGCATGGATTCGGCGAAGAAGGAATGCGAAAGCTAACCCCCGGAGACATGGTGCAGCTCGAGCGATTCGGCTACTGCAGAGTTGATGCTGTGGAGAAAGATACTATAAAATTCTGGTGGTCGCATAGATAGACATTTACGTGATTAGAACTGGCTCTGTCCCGAATCTTAATTTTGGGGATTGGCACTGCAACGGAAAATGTTCCATTTTCCTAGTTGCGCTCGGCCTGCGCCTCGGCAACTGCCAAGCGACGTGTCCTGATCACGTCTTGCGGGAGCCCG